>DGWX01000028.1 GCA_002395405.1 Christensenella sp. UBA4247 | reverse complement strand
ATTGGAGCGAGTGATGGGAATCGAACCCACACGACCAGCTTGGAAGGCTGGGATTCTACCGTTGAACTACACCCGCACAAAATCAGTAGCAGCGTGATTTATAATACAATGTTACAAACCTCGATGTCAACTATATTCGATCAAAATTTATGATTTCCGCAAAATATTTACCGCCATCGACCGTTATCTTCGCCGCAGTCGCCGCGCCGCCGTAAGAAGAAGAGGCGCTTCCGGGGTTTACAAACAGAACGCCTTCTATTTCCTGTATCTCCGCGCGATGCGTATGCCCGAATAAAACGACGTTTATATTCTCTTCTTTCGCTTCCCGAAGGAGCCATACCAGCCCCGTTTTAACGTGTTCTTCGTGTCCGTGCGTCAAAAGGATCCTAACGCCTCCGAGATCGAGAATGCGCCGAGTCGGCGTTTCGTCCCAAAGATCGCAATTCCCACGAACGAAAATAAACTTATCGGGATATTCGTATTCGAATCCTCTGATTTTGGAAAGCCCGTCTCCGAGAAAAACCACGTAATCGCTTTTCTCAAATGCGGCTTCCATTTCCTTGTCGCTATCACCGTGCAGATCCGAAAAAACCGTAATGATCATAGTTGTTTCAATAAATTCTCCAACGCGCGCGCCCGATGGCTTACGCCGTTTTTCTCCTCTTCGGAAGCCTCTCCGAAGGTCTTTTCCAATTCGTATGAATAAAACAAAGGATCGTAGCCGAAGCCGCCTTTCCCTTTTTCCTTTTCTAGTATTTCCCCCTTTACTTCCCCTTCCCCTACGAGATAATCGCCGTTCGGATACAAAAGTACGACGGTTGAGAGGAAAGAAGCCGAGCGGTCTTTCTTCTGCGATAGCTTTTGAAGCAGTAAGGCGTTATTCTCTTCGTCCGTTGCTTTTTCGCCCGCAAAACGAGCGGAATAAACGCCGGGGGCTCCGCCGAGAGCGCGAACGGAGAGACCGCTATCGTCCGCAAGTACCGCTTTATCCGTATAGGAAGACACGGCTCGCGCTTTGATGAGCGCGTTTCCGAGAAAAGTCGTTGCCGATTCTTCCGCTTCACAGCGGATCCCGAGATCTGACAACGAATAAATCGCGCTGAACTTCCCGTTCAAAATTTCGCGTATTTCTCTTACTTTATTCTTATTGTTACTTGCGATAACGAGTTCCATACTTATGATCTTATTCCGTTCTGAGCGCAACGACAGGGTCTTTTTTCGCGGCGATCTTGGAAGGAATAAAGCCCGCTATAAAAGACAGGAACATACTGATAAGGACGAGAATGAGCGCCCCGAGCGGAGGCAATGCCGCGATGCCTTTCAACTCCGTTAACGAACCGATGATCAAATTGATCGGGATATTCAAAAGCAAAGTTATGATAATGCCGAACATACCCGCCATAAATCCGACCGTCAAAGTTTCCGCGTTAAACAGCCGCGAAATATCGCGCTTGCTCGCGCCGATCGAGCGAAGGACTCCGATCTCTTTCGTTCGCTCCAAAACCGAAATATAGGTTATGATCCCGATCATAATGGACGACACGATGAGCGAGATCGAAACGAAAGCGATCAAAACGTAAGAAACCGTATTGATAATGGTGCTGACCGAGCCCATCAAGCTTGCGACCATATCGTTATATTTGATTTGCTTATCTTGCGAAACGCCTGCGTTATATTCTTTTACAAGGGAAGCGAATTGCTCTTTTTCCGCAAACCCTTTCGCGTAAAAATAAATGGCGCTCGGCGAATCGAGACTGACGGCGCCGAGAGTGGTCAAAACCGTTTCAACGCTTTCACCCTCTTCAAAGGCGTTTCCGGTAAGGACGTTTACGGAGGGATTCTCTTTTTGAGCCAGGACGATCGCGGTTTCGTTCGTCTTTTCGATCACGTACTCGGTCAGATCCTTGTTATAACCGATAACGCCGCTCATAATAGCGGAGGTAACCCCGTCTTTCGGGCGGATAATTCCCGCGATCTTGATCGTGATCGCGCGATCTAAGACGCCGTTCATATAGGTTGCGTTGTTTTCTTTATTGACCCAAACGCCGTCCTTTTCTTCGTAAGTATCCGCACCGAGAACGATCTTATAACTCGTTCCGATCAAAGTCTCGAAATCGTAAGTGGAAGACGAAACCTGCTCTTTTTGCGAGTTCGCAAACACTTGCGTAATGGTTTTCAAACCGATCGCGCAAAGAAGATAGTCGCTTATGCGGTTGTATTTATCCACGGAAAGAACGACCTCGAACTCGTCGCCGTCCGCTTCTTCGTGCGCCTTCGGCCAATTCCCTTCGAGGACGTCGTATTGCTCGTTCAGAAGCGCTTTATTATCCGCAAGTTCTTCCCAAATCGAGATCTCGTTCATCATCGAACGCATATATTCCGTCATCAAAGCGCTGTTTTCCCCGCCGAAAGCCGCCTGCATTTCGCTCGGGACTTCGTAAGGATACAGTTTCGTGTTCGCCAACGTGGAATACTCGCTTTTATAGATGGAAAAGTTCGTTGCGTAAACATATTTGATCGCGTTTGAGATCGCGTCGAAACGATCGCGGTTCTCTTCGATCCAAACTTTGAAAGATTTCAGGTCGTTTACGTTCATCGCGCCCGTAAGCCCTTGCAAGATTTTAGCGAGAACGTCGTTCGAATAAACGGTTTTCTCCGCGGGATACGGCTCCTTGGTCGAAGAATCCCGATTCATAAGCTCGGTCAGAGCGTCTGTGGAATAAGACGTTTCGCTGACGATTACGGGATAGCCGGATAACGTGTCTCGTTCGAGCCTGTCGATATAATGCTGAAAACCGTTTGAAAGAGAGAGGATCAACGCGATCCCGATAATGCCGATACTGCCGGCAAAAGAGGTTAAGAACGTTCTCCCCTTTTTGGTAAACAAATTACGAATGGAAAGCGAAAACGCGGTTATGAACGACATACTCGGCTTTTTCTTTCCGTTATTCTTTTTCGAACGCGCGTTTTCTTTTTCTTCCGAGGAAGGTTCCGCTTTTTCTTCGATCGCCCGTTGCTTTGCCTTCTCCTCTTCTTCTTCGGCGGGAGAAACGGGCGCGCTATCCGACACGACTTCGCCGTCTTTCAATCGGATAATGCGCGAAGAATATTTTTCGGCAAGCTCGGGGTTATGCGTGACCATTATTACGAGCTTATCCTGCGCGACTTCTTTCAAAAGTTCCATGATCTGCACGCTGGTTTCGGTATCCAAAGCGCCGGTCGGTTCGTCCGCAAGAATGATATCGGGATTATTTACGAGAGCACGCGCGATCGCAACGCGCTGCATTTGACCGCCGGAAAGTTGGTTCGGAAGCTTGGTCAGTTGATCGCCGAGTCCGACCTTTTTCAGCGCGTTTTCCGCCATCATCTTTCTTTCCGCTCTTTTAACGCCGGACAAAGTCAGCGCAAGCTCCACGTTTCCGAGGACGGTTTGATGCGGGATCAGGTTATAGGATTGAAACACGAAACCGATCGAATGATTGCGGTAATTATCCCAATCGCGATCTTTGTATTCCTTGGTGGAAACGCCGTTTATGATAAGATCGCCGCTCGAATAATGGTCCAATCCGCCGATGATATTGAGAAGAGTCGTTTTGCCGCAGCCGGAATGCCCGAGGATCGAAACGAATTCGCTTTGGCGAAAGGTCATTCCGACGCCTTTCAGCGCGCGAACTTCGGTATCGCCGGAAACGTAATTTTTAACGATATCTACAAGCTGTAACATATCTCCCCCTTTCTATCGATCGATCATTTTTAATATATCAATATTAAAACCGTATGTCAAACGTTTCTCATTCGTTCGCATTTTATCGGACGAACGTATTTTGCCCGATTTGCGGGAACTATAAAAAAAGCCGTAACCGAAAAACGGAAACGGCTTAAAAGTCAAGTAAGGGCGCAGGGTTTCATTTCGAAAGCGATTCGAGAACCGCGATCTTAACGACGGTCATCAAAACGGACGTCGCTTTTTTGAGGTCTTCGCACGAAGGATAGGTCGGCGCGATACGGAGATAGGAATCCGTATCGTCGATATGCAAAGGATGCGAAGCGCCGGCGGGGGTGATCGTAAGCCCCGCTTTTTTGCAAAGCGTCCAAATGCGTTTCGCCGTCCCGTTCGGACATTTCAAGCAAATAAAGTATCCGCCCTTCGGCGCGTTCCAAGAAACGAGATCCGTATCTCCGAAATCGCGTTCGAGCGCGTCGAGAACGATTTCGAATTTCGGGCGGATCAGCTCCGCTTGCGCTTTCATAATGGACTTGATCTTCGAAACGGATTCAAGATAGAGATAATGAGCGTACTGCCAGATCTTATTGAATCCGATGGTTTTCCACCCCATTTTTTCCTTAACGGACGCCATATTCTTGGGCGAGGCGATCAGAACCGCTATGCCGCCGCCCGCGAAGGTGATCTTCGAAGTGGAAGAAAACATATAAATGCGATCTTCCGTTCCCGCTTCTTTTGCAATGTCGAAAATGTTAACGAGCTCGGGCGCGTCCTCATAAAGGGTATGGACGAAATAGGAGTTGTCGTAATAAATTCTGAAATCCGGCGCGGCGGTTTTCATTTTCGCCAAACGGGAAACCGTTTCCGCGCTGTACGTTACACCGCTCGGATTGCTGAAACGGGGAACGCACCAAATTCCCTTGATCAAGGGATCATTCGAAACGAGATCTTCCACCACGTTCATATCGGGACCTGCTTCGTTCATCGGAACGGAGATCATCTCGATCCCGAGTTTTTCGCAAATATTAAAATGACGATCGTAACCGGGAACGGGGCAAAGGAACTTTACCTTTCCTTCCGCTCTGCACCACGGAGTCGATCCGAGAACGCCCGTCAACATCGCGTCCGAGATCATATCGTACATCAAGTTCAAGCTGCTGTTTCCCGCAACGTACACGTAATCGGACGGAACGCCGAACAGCTCACCGAATAAATTTTTAAGCTCGGGAATGCCGTCCTGCAAACCGTAATTACGATAATCGGGACCTTTGGGAAATTTCGTATTCTCCGAAAGAACGGAAAGGAGGGGCATCGCGAGATCAAGCTGCTCCGCGGCGGGCTTTCC
This sequence comes from Christensenella sp. UBA4247, assembly GCA_002395405.1. Taxonomy (GTDB): domain Bacteria; phylum Bacillota; class Clostridia; order Christensenellales; family CAG-1252; genus CAG-1252. The sequence continues at coordinate 33,304 of DGWX01000028.1, read as the reverse complement.
GCGCGACATATCGAGGCTGAGCTTTTCTTTCAAGATCGCGTCGTAACGCTTCTTTTCCGCCGATAAGCTCTTTTTGATTTCTTCTTTTGAAAGGGATTCGTACTGCATAAAAAGCCTCCGATCATTCATTATAATCGTTTTCTTCCGATTTGTCACGCACTATTAAGCGAATAGGCGTTCCCGAAAAATCAAACGACTCCCGAATTCCGTTTTCGAGATAACGCAGGTAGGAAAAATGCATCAAAGTCGCGTCGTTTACTTTGATCACGAAGGTGGGCGGGCAAACGGCGGCTTCGGTCGCAAAATAGATTTTCAATCGGCGTCCGTTCTTCGTGGGTGGTTCGTTCATCGCAACGAGGTTCAAAACAACGTCGTTTACCGTTCCCGTCGGGATTCGATTCTTTGCGCGAAGGCAGACGGACTTCGCCTCGTCCAAAAGCTTATCCACCCGCTTTCCCGTCAGCGCGGAAACGTAAGTGGGAACGAAGTAGTCCATAAATTTCAGTTTTTCTTTGAGATCTTTATTGAACTTTTCGATGGTGTGGGTATCTTTTTCGATCTTATCCCACTTGTTCATCACGATGACGCTCGCTTTTCCCTCTTCGTGAACTTTTCCTGCGATCTTAACGTCCTGCTCGGTCAAACCTTCTTCCGCGTCCACGACGATAAAAACGACGTCCGCTCTCTTGATCGCACCGAACGCGCGAAGAACGCTGTAATACTCAACGTCTTCCTCCACGCTTCTTTTGCGGCGAATACCCGCCGTATCGATGAGCACGAAAGGCTCTCCGTTATGCAAAAACGGGGTATCGATCGCGTCGCGCGTCGTTCCCGCGACGTCGCTGACGATCGTACGCTTGGTTCCGAGGATCTTATTTACGAGGGAGCTTTTACCTGCGTTCGGCTTTCCCACAACGGCGATCTTGATCGCGGGATCTTCTGCCTCTTCGTCCACCTTCCTTAAATGGCGGCACGCTTCTTCGAGAATATCGCCGATCCCGATATTATGCTCGGCGGAAAGAACGAAGGGATCGCCGAGACCGAGCGCGTAAAACTCATACGCCGTCTCGAACGGGTTGTCCAGTTTGTTTACGCAAAGAACGACGGGCTTTCGGGAGGCGCGCAGCATATCGGCGATCGCGTAATCGTCCGGAAGAAGCCCGCCCTTTCCGTCCACCACGAAAAGGATCGCGTCCGCGATCTCGATCGCGGTTTCCGCTTGCGAACGAATGTGCTTCCACATTTGATCTTCGCTTTTATATTCGATGCCGCCCGTGTCGATCACGGTAAAATGATAGCCGCACCAAGAGGCGTCCGCATAGATGCGGTCGCGCGTCACGCCCGGCGTGTTGTGGGAAATGCTGATTCGTTTCCCTACGATTTTATTGAAGAGCGTGGATTTGCCCACGTTCGGTCTGCCAACGATCGCAAGTAATGGTTTGCTCATTTTCTACCGCCTAAAATTTTAATAAATCCGTCTCCGCCTTCCGCCACGTGCGCTTTGACTTTCAGCTTCTTTTCAAGCTCGCAAAGCGTGATCTCGTCTAAAAAGACGCCGCTGAATTCCCGAAGCATCGTTCGCGGAATGATGATATTCTTTTTGAGTTTTCCTTCGTATTGCCGAATGATATCGCCGCCCGTAACGAGCCCCGACACCGTTACCGTTTCGCCGAAGAAATCGTTTCTGACGGGACATACGTCTATCTTTACGGGATATTCTTTTTCGAGTTTTTCGCAAAACTTCTTCAAATACGGAGCGAAAGAAACGCCCGTGATCGCGCTGAACTCCCCTTTCGGACGTACGCCGAGGGATAGCTCCGATTCCGCCGCGTTAAAGAAATCGGCAACAAGCCCGACCCCGTTCTCGATTTGATCGAAATCCCCGTAATAATCGTAAGAAGGAAGATCGAGTTCGCCGATGATATACATTTCATCCGAGCAAAAGCAAAACGGAGCGCCGTTCTTTTCGATCATTTGCTCGTTAAAATCTTCCACCGCGCGAACGGTTTTGCGCGCGTTTTCCGGAGAGATCGGAGAGAGTTTCGGAAGCCCTTCCCTATGCTTGGTAAGTCCCACGGGGACCACGGCGCAAGTTTTTACTTGCGGATACAATTTGGAGAGTTCGCGAAGAGTCAGCATCAGCTCGTCTCCGTCGTTGATCCCCTCCATCATCACGATCTGCGTATGCATAACGATCCCCGCCGCCGCGAGTTCTTCCATCATCGAAAAGAGTTCCGCGCTTCTCGGGTTTTTGCAAATTTTCTTTTTGAGTTCTTTCGTATAGCAATGCACCGAAACGTAAAGCGGAGACAAGGAAAGCCTCTTGATCCGTTCGAGTTCCTCGTCCGTCAGGTTGGAAAGCGTTACGTAACTTCCCATTTCAAAACTCATTCGATAGTCGTCGTCCTTTACGTATAACGTTTTCCGCATTCCTTTGGGAAGCTGGCGAACGAAACAAAACAAGCAATCGTTTTTACACGGAATGATATAATCCGATTCGGTCATATCGATCCCGATCTTCTCGTCCTCGTCTTTTTCGATAACAAGAGAAAGAGTTTCACCCTTTCGGCGGACAGTCAAAGGTATGGTCGTTTCTTCTTCAAAGAAAAGAAGATCGGTTTCATCCACGTAAGGAAAACCGCCGACCGAGAGGATCTCGTCTCCTTTTTTTACGCCCGCTCTTTTGGCGGCGCTCGCAAAATGCACTTTTTTAACGATTTTAGACTCTTTATCCATAATCTTAAATTAAATTATTCTATATTCTTTGAAAAAAGTCAACCGATTGGGCGGTATAACGAAGCGGGGCGTGCACAAACTATCTTTCGGGAAAGGATTATGCTGATAGGAGAAATGTGTTTGCTCGTTGCCGCCGTACTCGTGATGACGGGGCTCGTAAAAGGGATCACGGCGAGATTATACGTAAACGATTTTTTCGCTTCGTTTATCATTTTCGTGATCGTGCTTCTGAACGTTCGCGGCGGAATACGACTGACGGGATCGTTTTCTCTCTATCTCGGCGGCGTACTCTCCGTTCTCGTTTCACTTTACGCTTTTATCAGGCGAAGCGAAAAGGCGAGCGATTACGCTCTCGGACTGATCGGCGCGGCATTTTCCGCGGCGATCGCATTCGTCTATACGATGGTGTTTACCGCGGTCAAGAATCTCGATATGCGCCTCGTGGCGTTGATCCTTTCCCTTTTGTCGGGCGTTTTTTGCGCTCTCTTCTCGAAACGGACTTTCGCCTCATGCTTATTTACGTCCGTTACGGGCAATTTTCTCGGGATCACACTCTATCAAATAATCATTCAAAAAAGCGGCGAGATCGGAGGTGATTACTCTTTTTCCGTTATGTGGATGAGCGCGATCTTCGCTCTCTTTCTTCAATATCTTTTAGCGTATGCGATGCGGGCTGTAAACTCTCCCCGCGCCAATACTTTTTTCGAAGCGGGCGAGATGAAAGAGGAGGAAGAAAAAAAGGGAAACGGCGAAAACAAATAAGCCGTTTCCCGATAAAAAACGATACGACGTTTATTCTTGCGCTTCTCCCGATCCGATTCGGATCAAATCGGTCAAAAGATACGGCGCTCCGTAGGATTTTTCCTTCAAATAATAACCCTGCTCTCTTTCGATCATTTCCGTTCTGCGATCGGAATCCACCAATAATTCTTCCACGGCGGCATACGTTTCTTCGGGGTTAGTCGCGGGAGTAACGAGCGCGCCGCTTACGAGATAATGATACATATCGTGTTCCAAAACGGTAATTCCGTCCACGAGAACGACGGGGATCTTATTGACGAACGCGGAAAAGATAAAATGCGAGTCGGGTAACGTTACGACGACGTCCGCCGCCGCAAACACGAGAGAATACTCCAACGAGGATTTGAAAAGAACTTCAACGTCCGCTTCTTCCGCGATCTTTTTATAATAGCGTCGAATGGAAGAATTTCCGTACGTCAGGATCAACAGGGAGTATTTTCCGTGCTCCGAAAGAAGGCGAGCGACCTTATCTTTCATCGTTGCCGTACAATAATCGCCTCCGTTCACGACGATGAGCGGCAGATCGCCGGACAAGCCGAGCAACTTTCTCGCTTCCAAGCGAGATTGCGAGGGGCGCTGCTCTTCCGAATAAGGCATTCCGGATATGACGATCTTATCCCGATCCACGCCGAAATGCATCAGAGCGTCTTTCAGCATCTCGTTTTCCACCATATAAAGATCCACTCCCGTACGTACAAAACCGCCCGACAGAGCGAAATCCGATACCACGGCAACGACCTTTGCGTCGCTCCCCGTGATCCTCCTTGCAAGAAGGGTCAATTTCAGCGAGTACTTATCGGTCGCCACGATGATCGCAGGATGAAAGCGATTGATGATATTGACGATTCGGGTGATCGTGCGGTTTCTTCTTTCGGAAAAAGATAGCTCTCCGACTTCTCCGGAAGAAAGCATCTCTCTTTCTTCTTTGATCCGGCTGTTTTCACTCTTCTCACGGAATTTGCTGTACCATTTTACAAGAAAGCGAGCGTTTCTTGCGGAAAAACCGGCGGATTTGACCCGCCAAAAACGATTGGCTGCGCCGAGATAACCGACGTCGTCCACCGTAATGATATCGCATTCGGGGAAGGACGCGCCGATCGCTTGCTTTAACGCGTCGCAGATCAACGTGCTTTTATCTTTATCGTATAGGATCACGAGATGTTTGTTCCACTTGATGCTCACGCTCTTCTCCTTCTTAAAATATCCCACTCCGACGCTTCGCAATCGGAAGGAAGATACAGCTTCTCCTGAACGAGTAACGCGTCCTCCGTTTTCTCGCCGTTTTCTTTTTCGATCTCCCGAACGAGGATCTCTCGCGGCTCTTTCCCCGGCGACATCAATTCCAACACGTCGCCGACCTTGAATCGATTCCTTTGTTCTATTATAACACGTTTCTTTTCAAAATCATAGCCCAAAACTTTCGCCACGAATTCCGCGCCGCCCGCAGACTGAGAATTATCGTACGATAAAGACTCCGCGCCGCCTTTCCCGCCCCTTAAAAAGCCTTCGGTAAAACCGCGATTCGAGCAAAGATACAGTTCCTCGTCCCACTCCTTTTCGCAATGATACGAAAGCGGCTCTTTTTCCAAGCTATCCAAAGCTCGGCGATATGCGTCCGTGCAAGACGCCACGTAATAAGCCGACTTCATTCTCCCTTCGATCTTGAAGGAATAAACGCCCGCCCGTACGAGCTCGTCCAAAAAGGTTATGGTCTTCAAATCGTGACTGTTTAGGATATACGTTCCCCTTTCGTCTTCCTCGATCGGAAGTTCTTTTTCCTTCCTGCCCTTTTCGTGGATCGCGTACTCCCATCGGCAAGCTTGCACGCATTCTCCCTTGTAATTGTCTCGCCCGTTCAAATAATTGCTTAAAAGGCATCTGCCGCTGTAACTGATACACATCGCGCCGTGGGCAAAGCATTCGATCTCCACTTCGGGAGGAAGCGCGTCTCGGATCTTTTTGATGCGATCAACGCTCAGCTCGCGAGCAACGACGACGCGCTTGACACCCATATCGGCGTAAAAACGAGCGGCGTAAGAATTCAAGGTGTTCGCTTGCGTGGAAAGGTGCAATTCTAGGGCGGGAGCAACTTCTCGGGCAAGAGATATTACGCCGGGGTCGGATACGATCGCCGCGTCCGCCCCGATCTCGGTTAAAAAAAGCAAATAATCGCGAAGTTCGGGAAAATCTTCGTCGTAAGCAAAACAATTGACCGTTACGTATCCTTTTTTACCGATCGAATGAAGATAGGAAAAAGCGTCTTTCAATTCCTCGTGCGAAAAATTCCCCGCATAAGCGCGCAAACCGAATTTTTTTCCGGAGAAATAAACGGCGTCCGCCCCGAAATGAGCGGCTACTTTCAATTTTTCGAAATTCCCCGCCGGGGATAAAAGCTCCGTTTTCATTATTTTTCGACGACGATAGGAACGATCATCGGAGTGGATTGCGAAGAAGCGTACAACATCTTACGAACCGTCCTTCGAATCGTGGATTTAATGGTTTCGCGATTGTCGCTGTTTCGATATTTGATATTTTTAACCGCGTCCGCGATCTGTTTTTTCATTTCGGCTATCTCTTCCTCCGACAGCGCCGCCATACCGCGCGTTATGATCTCGGGAGGCATGGGAACTTTTCCGTTCTCGACGTTTACCGTTAAAAGAACGATGATAAAACCGTCCGCCGAAAGTTGCCTGCGATCTTTGATAACGGGTTCGAGATCGCCGACCGCGTCGCCGTCCACGTAGGAATTACCCGCCTTGATCCCGTCCAGCTTTTTCAAACCGTCTTTCGCGACTTCCACGCTCCACCCGAGTTCGGGGATCAGGATATTTTCTTTCTTTACGCCCATCGCCTGCGCAATACCCGCGTGGATCTTCAAATGGCGGAACTCGCCGTGAACGGGAATAAAGTACTTCGGGCGGATCAGAGAGAGCATCATTTTCAGCTCTTCTTGATGGGCGTGACCCGAGGTATGAACGTCCTCGATCGCGGCGTATATCACTTCCGCGCCGAGGCGATACAAGCTGTTTATTACGTTATAAATGCTTTTCTCGTTTCCGGGGATCGCGCTGGCGGAAATGATCACCGTATCCTTTATACCGACGGTCACGGAGGGGTGTTCCCCCGCTGCCATTCTTGTCAGCGCGCTGACTCTCTCCCCTTGCGAACCGGTACAGATGATGCATAGTTTCTCCGGGGGGATTTTTTTCATAGCCGCTTCGGAAACGATCAGATTATCGTCGTATCGAAGCAATTTCAAGGTCTTTCCGAGCTCCACCACTTTGATCACGCTTCTGCCGCTCAACACGACCCTTCTTCCGCTTGCCGCCGCAATATCCAATATCTGCTGAATACGATGCAGATTGGAAGCGAACGTAGCCACGATGATGCGGCGCTTTTCGTTTGCCGCGAAGATCCTCGAAATGCTTTCTCCGACCTTTCTTTCGCTGATCGTATGACCCGGACGTTCGGCGTTCGTGGAATCCGACAGCATGAGCTTTACGCCCTTTTTCCCGAGTTCGGCAAGCGCGTAAAAATCCATTTGTTCGTTATCGATCGGGGTGTGGTCGATCTTAAAATCTCCCGTATGGAAGATCACGCCCTGCGGCGTGTCGATCGAAAGAGCCAACGCGCCGGCTATGGAATGACAAACCTTATAGAAGCGGATCTTAAAGCAATCCACCGAGATCTCGCTGCCTGCGTCCACCGTTTTCATCTTCGCTTTTAACGAAAACTCTTCCAATTTGGAACGGATCAATCCGAGCGTCAGCCTCGATCCGAAAATAACGGGAGTATCCACGACTTGCAAAAGATAAGGGATCGCGCCGATATGGTCTTCGTGTCCGTGCGTACAAATAACCGCTTTGACTTTTTCTTTATTTTCAACGAGATAGGAAAAATCGGGGATCACAACGTCCACGCCGAGCATTTCCTCGGAAGGAAACGTCAAGCCCGCGTCGATAACGACGATGCTGTCTCCGTACTCGATCACGGTCATATTTTTACCGATCTCGCCGACTCCGCCCAAAAAACCTATTTTTAATTTTTTCGCCATACTACTCCTAAATATAAAAAACACGCTATACGTGGTTTATTCCGAAATGTATTATATCTTATTTACGCCCTCTCGTCAAGCCGATACGCTCTCCCTTCGGTCGAAATCTCTCGAAGAAAGGCGTTTTCGAAAAAAGCGTCTTCTTTTCCCTATTTATCGAATAAAAACGCGCGCCGCATTCATACTACGGACAAAGGAGAATGCGTATGAAAGCTGTAATTATGGCAGGCGGAAAAGGAACGAGGCTCGCGCCGCTGACAAACGAAACGCCGAAGCCTCTTATGCCCATCATAAACAAACCCATTTTGCAATATATCATCGAGCTTTTGAAAAAACACGGGATCACCGATATTTCAATGTCGCTCGGCTATATGGCGGGAAAAATCATCGAAACGTTCGGAAACGGAAAAGATCTCGGTGTAAATTTGCGCTATTCCATCGAAAAAGAACCGCTCGGAACGGCAGGCGGCGTTAAAGCGGCGGCGGAAAATTTCAAGGAGGATTTTTTGGTGATCTCGGGAGACGCGTTTACCGATTACGATCTTTCCGAATTGATCTCCTTCCATAAAAACCACGGAAAGCTCGTTACGATCGCCGCCGCCCGCGTAAAAGATCCATCCGCTTTCGGAGTCATGCTTTTGAACGGCGCGGGTAAAGTTCGCTCTTTTATCGAAAAGCCGAAAGAACCGCTCAGCAATATCGCATCTACCGGCATTTACGTTATGAAGAGCGAGATACTGAAAAAGATCCCGGACGGTTTTTGCGACTTCGCAAGGGACGTTTTCCCTAAGATCAAGGGACAGATCTATGCCAAAGTCATGAACGGATATTGGTCGGATATCGGAACTCTGCTCTCCTATTACGAAACCAATTATCACGTGGCGAAAGAGTCGGTTGCCGCTGCAACGGTATAAAATTGCTCCCTTCCTTTGAAGGGAGACTTTTTTATTCGGGAGGAAAACGGAAGACTTTTGCGCGTATGTAAGAGCGTACATACGATTTTTACGGAATTTGTAAACGAAACATTTCGGCGATTAGTTGCCTTTTATCAATATATGAGTTAAAATATTTTAGAAAAATACTCTAAAAGGAGATTTATATATGAGAGTTTACAATTTTTCCGCAGGACCTTCCATGCTTTTTGAGGACGTCCTTAAAACCGCGCAAAACGAGTTTTTGGACTACAATAACAGCGGAATGAGCGTAACCGAAATGAGTCACCGCTCCAAGACGTACGACGCGATCCACGCGGAATGTCTTTCCCTCTTTACCGAGCTTATGAACATACCTGAGAATTATCAGGTGCTTTTGTTGCAAGGCGGCGCGAGTCAGCAATTCGACGCGATCCCCTTGAACCTCATTTCCGCTACGGGAAAAGCGGATTACGTCGTTACCGGTAACTTTGCGAACCTTGCTTACAAGCAAGCGAAAAAGTACGGCGATATCGCTCTTGCCGCTTCTTCGGAAGACAAGACTTACACCTATATCCCCAAAGTTACGAAAGATTCTTTCAGAAAAGACGCAAGCTACGTTCATATTACTTCGAACAACACGATTTTCGGAACGAGATGGAACAAGTTCCCCGAAACCGATTGCCCCCTCGTTGCGGACGTCAGCAGCGAAATTTTGAGCCGTGATATCGACGTATCCAAATTCGGCCTTTTGTACGCCGGCGCGCAAAAGAATATCAGTGCGGCGGGATTGACCGTCGTGATCGTCAGAAAAGACCTCATCGGCAAAGAGCTTCCCTTCTGCCCCACGATGCTTGCCTATAAAACGCAAGCGGACAAAAACAGCCTTTACAACACGCCGCCGACATTCAGCATTTATATCGCGATGCTGACGCTTAGACACATCAAAGCGATGGGCGGTGTTTCCGCGATCAATAAGATCAACGAAGAAAAAGCCGCTATGCTTTACGATTTCATTGACAACAGCAAGCTTTATAAAAACTACGTAAACAAAGAGGATCGTTCGATCATGAACGTTCCCTTCGTTACGGGTTCGGAAGAGCTGGACGCGGCGTTCGTTAAAGAAGCGGCGCAAGAAGGGCTCGTATCCATCAAAGGCCACAGGCTCGTAGGCGGTATGCGCGCTTCCATTTATAACGCGATGCCGGTGGAAGGCGTAAAGAAACTCATCGAGTTCATGAAGAAATTCGAACTGCAAAACGCATAAGGAGAAAACTATGATCGAAATCAAAAAATTGAACGCGATCAGCGATCTGATTTATCAAAACCTCAATCAAGACGTTTACTCCGTTTCCGACAGCGCGGCGGATCCCGTGGGGATCCTCGTTCGCAGTGCGGCGATGCACGAGTACGAGATCAATCCTTCACTCGTTGCGGTCGCGCGCGCGGGCGCAGGCGTAAACAATATTCCCCTGCCCAAAATGACGGATAACGGCGTCGTGGTATTCAATACCCCGGGCGCAAATGCGAACGCGGTCAAAGAGCTCGTTATTTTAGCCCTTCTTCTCTCCTGCCGCGACGTACTCGGCGGCGTTGCCTTCGCAGGCACTTTGAAAGGCAAAGAAGACGCGGCAAAGCAGGTGGAAAGCGGCAAAAAAGCCTTCGTTGGCCCCGAGATCTTCGGTAAGACGCTCGGCGTTATCGGACTTGGCGCGATCGGCGCCCTCGTCGCAAAAGCGGCGATCGCTCTCGGAATGAAAGTCGTAGGATACGATCCTTTCTTCACCGAAGAAAAAGCGAAAAACATTTCCGAAGAACTTTCCTTTACGAAGGATCTTGACGAGATCTTCCATGCCGGCGATTTTATTACGATCCACGTTCCCTTTAACGACGCAACGCGCGGTATGATCGGAAAGCAGGCGATCGAAAAAATGAAAGACGGCGTCCGCATTATCAACTGTGCGCGCGCAGAACTCGTTGACAATGAAGCAATCCTTGAAGCTCTTTCTTCCGGCAAAGTCAAAAAGTACGTGACCGACTTCCCCGTTCCCGCCGTTATCGGCGTGAGCGATCATATCATTACGATCCCGCATCTCGGCGCTTCCACGCCCGAAGCGGAAGATAACTGCGCTGTTATGGCTTCCGCAGAGCTCAAAGATTTCATCGAAAACGGAAACATTAAAAACAGCGTAAACTGCCCCGCTCTCTCGCTTGCGCGCAAGGGAAAAGTTCGCGTAACGATCCTTTCGAAAGACAAAGACGCGGAAAAAAAGCTCGCTGCGATCGGAAATGCCCTGCAAATTTCTTCCGCGACCCGCGGTGACGTTTGCTATGCGATCGCCGATTTCGACGCGGCTCCCGCAGCAGACGCGATCGATTCTTTGAAAAACGGTGCTTTGAAAGTAAGAGTACTTTGATCCTCGTTTTTTAATCCGAAACTATTTTTATTGGGTAAAAAGCGATGCCTATCACGCATCGCTTTTTTTCGTTTTTTTTCGATCATCAACCTTAAAAAACAAAGTAACAAAACCAAAATGGCCGAGTAACAAAACGAAAAAAAACAAGAACATCAAAGTAACAACGCCGAAAAATCAAAGTAACAATCTTTTTGATCCTTTTTGCGCTATAATAGAATCGAAGGCGCCGAAAAAAAAGAAAAGGAGAAACCATCATGGAATTTTCGGAAAAACTCAAAAAGCTCAGAAACGAAAAGAACGTTTCTCAGCAGGAACTCGCGGATTCGATTTACGTCAGTCGAAGCGCCGTTGCGAAATGGGAGAACGGCCTCGGTCTCCCTTGCGCGGAATCACTCGGACTTTTAGCGGATTATTTCGGCGTAACGCGCGACGAACTCGTAAAGGAAAACGACAGTCAAAGCGTAAGCAAAAACAGAATGATTTTCAAATATAAAAAGTGGTTGATCATAGCGATTGCCGCTGCGTCGGCTCTTTTGATATTGCTCATTACGGGACTATCTCTCTATTTTTCGGGAGTACTTCGAACGACTCCGAACAGATCCGATCGATTCGAGCCGCCGAAGGATTTTCCGATGATAATCGTGGAAGGCGTTTCCGGCGATCAGTTCCGTTTTACGAAAGGAAACCCGAATACAGTTTTTACGATGCCGGAAAAAGAAGCCGCCGCCTCGCTTCCTTCCCTCCCCTATCAATCCGTTTATTCGATCTCTCTTCCCGAATTCGGAACGTTGAGTTCCGTTCGTTACTATTACTTAGACGAGAATTACGAACACGTGGAAAAGCCGAAAACGGACGCAGCGAACGAGAACGTTTCCCTATCCGCTTTCTCTCCCGTTTTTATGTGGTGGAGTTATCATATCTCCGATACGGCGGATCTCTTTCCGGAACGCGACGAAGTACAAGTTCATTTTGAAGATACCGACGCTTCTTACGCGATCCTGATATTTACCTACCTTTACGGCTACGAAGCGGAAGCTTATTTCATCGTTGACTTACGATAAAACGCAAAAAGAAAAGCCCGTTTCCAAAAGGAAGCGGGCTTTTTCGATCAAGCCTATTACAAAATTTCGAGGTTCTTTCCGTACGAGGCTTTGAATTCGGCGCGGCAGTTCAGCGCGTCCGAGATCTCGAGGGAGCAATCGGTATGCGATTCGGTGATGGTTTTCATAATGACGCTGTCTCCGAGCACGTCGCACGTAATACCCGTGATGATGCCGCTCATACTCCTGTCAAAACTCTCGGCGATCTTTAATACCAAGCCGAGTTTCTTAACGGCGGCAACGTCTTCTTCCGATAAAAGACTATGATATTTCGCCATTTCTTCCATAACGGGAACGCCGTCTTTATGCGCCGACGCAACAAACGCCGCCATAACGATCTCCTTATGCGAAAGTCCGTAGATCTTGCTATTCAAAATGATATAAGCGGAATGTTTATGGTGATCATAGAACTTGATCGTAGAACCGGAGTCATGAAGCATAGCGGCGGCACGAAGAACGCGAACGTACATACGCGGCAACTTATGTAACACTTTGAGTTGCTTAAAGATCTGCATCGAAAGATCCATAATATGGCGAACGTGATCTTCGTTCAAATTAAACTGTTTTACGAGCGTATTCAGGCTATACCCGAGAACGTCCGAGATCGGTTTTTCGGAAACGGTCGGAACGGCATACTTAAACATCGCGCCTTCGCGCATTCCGGAACCGCTGATCACGATATTGTTAAAACCGCAAATATCGAGGATCGGGCTGATACACGCGAGCGCGCTCGGGAAAATATCCGCGCGGAAAGTGGAAAGCCCCTTGATCTTCATCGTACGATCCAAAGGAAGGGTTTTGATCGTATCGTAGATCGTTTTGAACTCGCCCGTTTCGATTTGATAGCCGTGCGCGACGTTCAGGGGATATTTTTTCAGTCTTCTGCTGATTTTTCCGAGGTTACGGAACGAACCGCCGACGCCGATAAACTGCGTATCGGGGTCAAGATCTTTCAACCATTCGAGCTCGGAGAGGTGCGAGCGAACGAACGCTTCGATTTTTTCCACTCTCTCTTCCGGGCTCATCTCTTTGTCCTTGAACATATCGGTCAAAGTAACCGCGCCGAAAGGAAGCGCCGCCTGCTCCAAAATCGTCTTCCTGTTATAATACACGATCTTGGTGCTGCCGCCGCCTATATCCACGATCAAGCCTTTCGGGATATCCATCGAATTGATAACGCCCGTATAAATAAACTGCCCTTCTTCCGCCGCGCTGAGAACGCGAAGTTTGATCCCGCAAGTAACGGAAACTTCCTCCAAAAAGCTCTTTTGGTTTTTCGCGCGCCTGACTGCGGCTGTCGCATAAGCGAAGATTTTCTCTACGCCGTTCGAATCGCAAAACCTTCTGAACATCTGTAAGGTTTTTTTGGTTTGTTCGATCCTGGCAGGTCGCAGGAAGCCGTCTATTTCCATATCTTGCCCGAGTCTGACGTACTCTTTGAGTTCGTCAAACACGTAAAAATATCCGCCTTCCAAAATGTTTACCAAAACAAGGCGCGCCGTGTTCGATCCCAAATCAATAATCGCGATTTTTTCCATAACTTTTTAACCTTCCTCCCGTAATAGTTTGATGTATGCTAGTTAAAAACCTATCTCGTTTTTATACATTTCGACGGGCATTTAACGGCGCAAGCGCCGCAACCCGTACATTTCGAATAATCGATGACCGCAAGGTTATCCACGACGGTGATCGCACCGTTCGGGCATACTCTTTGGCACATTCCGCAACCGATACAGCCCGCTTTGCAATACGAACGCACCTCTTTTCCTTTTGCGTGATTCGAACAAGCCACGAAAACTTTTGCCCGAGCGGGGATCTTACGGATCAGCCCTTTCGGACAAGATTTCGCGCATTTTCCGCAAAGCGTGCAACGCGCGTCGTTTATACTCGCAAAGCCCTTTTCGCAAATCTCGCACGCGTGATGATCGCAGTGCTTTACGCAAGTTCCCGCGCCCATACATCCGACGGGACACGCTTTTCTGCCTCCGGCGAGCATTTCCATCGAAGCGCAGTCGCCGTAACCGTGATAATCGTATTTATCTTCGCAGGCGCTGCCCCCGTTGCAGCAAACGACGAAGGACATCTCCTCCCCTTCGTTTACCGTTCCGAGGATCTCCGCGATCTTATCTTTATTCGCTTTGCTCGTTGCGTTGCAAGCGGAGAGATCCGCCTTTCCGTTCGCAAGGGCTTCCGCAAAGGCGCTACAACCGGCAAAGCCGCAACCGCCGCAGTTTGCGCCCGACAAAAGCGATTCGACCTGAACGATCTTTTCGTCTCTTTTAACTTCGAGCTTGCGGCCCAGAAAGGCAAGAACGCAAGCAAAGATCGCCGCTATTACGACGAGAACGAGAGCGGGGATCAAAATCGCTACATATAGTTTTGCCATCAACAACATAATCCGCCCCTCCTTATGAAATCCCGAACATACCCGAGAACGCGCTGAATCCCATACTGAGAAGCGCGGCGGCGATCAAAGTGATCGGGAAACCGCGGAAGGATTCGGGAACGTTTTTCGGATGGATCCTCTCACGAATACCCGCAAGAAGAACGATGGCAAGCGTAAAACCCACCCCCGCAAACAAACCGTTCAGGAAAGATTGCAGGAGATTGTACGCCTTTTGAATGTTAAGGATCGCAACGCCGAGAACGGCGCAGTTCGTCGTAATCAGCGGCAAATACACGCCGAGCGCGCTATAAAGCGACGGACTGAATTTCTTGATCACGATCTCTACGGACTGAACGAGCGCCGCAATGATCAAAATAAAGGCGATCGTTTGCATATATTCGAGGTGTAACTTTATCAAAACGAACTCGTTTACGACATAAGTAAACACCGACGCGAGCGACATGACGAAAATGACCGCAAATCCCATTCCGAGAGCGGTATTCGTTTTTTTCGAAACGCCGAGGAAGGGACAGATCCCAAGGAACTGACTCAATACGAAGTTATTGACGAAAACGGAACCGACGATGATCGTAAAATAAATATTCATATCACGCCTCCTTTTCCGCCGAGGGCTTTGCCTCGCTCTTTTTCTCGTATTTTCTGTTCTCCGCGACGCGGGTCAGGAAGTTTACGAGCGCCATCAAAGTCCCGTAAACGAGGAAACCGCCCGCAGGCAGGATAAACACCGTCATAGACACGTTTCCGAGAGAACCGATCGGGAGTCCGAAGAACGAGCCCGCTCCGAGCAATTCTCTTACGATCCCGATAAAGGTCAAACTCAGCGTAAAACCGAAGCCCATTCCGATGCCGTCCAGCGCGCTATCCAAAACGGGATTGCAGGACGCAAACGCTTCCGCCCGAGCGAGAATGATGCAGTTTACGACGATGAGCGGCAGGAACACGCCGAGCGCGTCGTATAAAGACGGCAAGAACTTTTGCATAACCATTTGCACGACGGTAACGAACGTCGCGATAATGACGACATACGCGGGAATTCTGACGCGATCGGGGATCACCTTTTTCAAAAGAGAGATCATAACGTTCGAACAAAGGAGAACGAAAGTTACCGCCGCGCCCATTGCCAGCCCGTTTAACGCCTGCGTCGTAACCGCGAGGGTCGGGCAAGTTCCGAGAACGAGCTTAAAAGTAGGATTGCTTTTTACGATACCGTTCGTCAGGGTATTCAATTTGGTGTTTTTCATTTCGCACCCCCTATCAGCACGACGGTTTGATACCATTTGATCGCCGCGTTTACCGCGTTCGTTACCGCGGTACTGGATTTAGACGCGCCGCTGACCGCTTTTACTTCGCTACCTGATAACGGCGCCGATTTAACGACCTTGAAGCCTTCGAACGAGGGCGTGATCGTAACGCCGTAATATTGCTTGAAATAGCTGTCCACGAGCGCTTTACTTCCGAGACCCGGAGTTTCGTCCGCCTCATATTTTGCCATAGAAACGATCTTTCCGCCCGTAATGTTAACGAGGACCTTTAACGTTCCTTTATACGCACCCGAGCCTTCTGCGCAAAGAACGAATACGTCCGTTACGGATGGATCTTTCGGAACGTAAACGCCGACGACCCTTCCGCCTTGATACTCGATCGCTTGACCGATCCCTTCTTGAATGGGTCTGCCGGTCAACTCGCCGTCGTAAACCGCGGCGGCTTTGCGATAGGTAAGTTCCTCCGCATCCACTTTCGTAAAGTGGTTCACAAGCCCGAGGAGCGCGCCCGCGATCCCCGCGATAACGACGAGGACGAGCGCCGTCGTTAAGATCTCGTAAGTCAAACTTTTCCTTTTCATTTCGCTTGACCTCCTTTCTTCGCCTGCTTTACGAAGCCGAAAGGACGCGGTTTGATCGCTTTATCGATCAAAGGCGTTACGATATTCATTAGAAGAATCGCAAAAGAAACGCCTTCGGGATAGTTGCCGAAGAATCGGATCAAAGAGGTTATGACGCCGCACCCGAATCCGAAAACGAGAAGCCCCCACTTCGTGTTCGGGGTGGTGGAATAATCCGTTGCCATAAAGAAGGCGCCGAGGAAAAGACCGCCGCCGAAAAGCGAAGGCAGAATAAACGCGCCCGCGTTTCCCTTCGCCGCACCGAATATCAAAGCAAACAAAGCGACCGTACCGATAAAGGAAGCGGGAACTCTCCAATCAATGATCCCGCGAACGATGAGATAAACGCCGCCGAGGAGAAGCGCAAGAGCGCTCGTTTCTCCGAGCGAACCGCCGATATTGCCCAAAAACATCGATAAGATCGGGAGATCTTTCGCGTAAGAGACGCTTGACCGCAAAGAGGAAAGCGGCGTGGCGGTCGAAACCGCGGCAACGGTTTTCAATCCTTCCGGACCTTTTAAGATGCAGCCGAAATAACGAAACGCTTCGCCGTTTTGCCAAGAGATCGGTCGTACGAATTGCGTCATTAAAGACGCCCAAGCGAGCAAGAGGAAAATACGCGCGGCGATCGCGGGATTGGCAAAATTCTTTCCGATTCCGCCAAACAGCATTTTAACAAACACGATCGCGAAAGCGCTTCCGATGATCGGGACGTAAAAAGGAACGGAAGGAGGAAGATTCAGCGCAAGGAGAAGCCCCGTTACCATAGCGGAACAATCGCGGATCGTTTGCTCTTTTTTCATCGCGAGATTGTATAAGTATTCCGCGCCGACTGCCGCGCCTACTGAAAGAATTTCGATAAAAAGCGCATAAAACCCGAAGAAATATACGGACGCTACGACCGCGGGCGCAAGCGAGATCAAGACCTCCAGCATAATGCCGGATACCGTTCTTTTATTTCGAACGTGGGGCGAAGAAGAAACGATAAATTTAGCCATACTCATACCCCCCTAGCGCGAATGAGCTTTTTCGCGCGGCGCATACTTTGAACGAGCGGCCTCGAAGCGGGGCAAACGAAAGCGCAACAACCGCATTCGAGACAGCTGAGCGCGGAAAGGCTTTTCGCCTTAGCTGCGTCTTCTTCTTCGACGGCGCGCTCGATAAACATCGGCATCAAGCGCATCGGGCAATGCGAAGCGCAGGACGCGCAGTTGATACAAGCCGAAATAGGCTTGTCTCCGCCGGATACTTCTCCTTCGTTCAAAAACAAAAGCGAAGAAGTTCCCTTCCCCGTAGAGGGAGTCAGATCCGCTTGGGCAAATCCCATCATCGGGCCGCCGCTGATCACTTTTACCGTCTCGGGAAGCATTCCCGCAAAAGACGCGATCTCCTCATAAGAGACGCCGTTTCGAACGTAAAAATTACCGGGGTTCGAACAAGCTTTCCCGGATATCGTCATCGCGCGCATGAAAGAAGGCTTTCCGAGAGCTACGGCTTCGTAAACGGAAAGCGCGGTATGTACGTTATCCACGACGCAACCGACGTCGGACGGGAGCGCGCCTTCGGGAACTACCCTACCGGTCAACGCAAAGATAAGTTGCTTTTCCGCGCCTTGCGGATATTTCGTTTTCAAAGAAACGATCTCGATACCCTCGGGCGCCACGCTTTTCAAAGAAGAAACGGCGTCGGGCTTATTGTCCTCCACACCGACGATCGCCCTCTTTACACCGAGCGCGATCATAAGATAACGCACGCCTTCGAGAGCTTCTTTCGGTTTTTCCAAACATAAGCGATAATCGCAAGTAATATACGGCTCGCACTCCGCCGCGTTTATGATCAAAACGTCCACCGGAGTTTTGGGAGAAAGTTTAACGTGCGTCGGGAAGGTTGCGCCGCCCATACCGACGATCCCCGCCTCGCGAACGCGAGACTTTACGGCGTCCGGCGTAAGTTCGGCAAGACGCGAAAGCAACGTCTCTTCATAAGCGCCGTCATTTTCGATGACGACGTGATCGCAATAAGAGCCGATCGCCGTGCGCTTTTTGACAATGGCTTTTACGACTCCGCTGACGGACGAAAACACGTTCGCGGAAACAAAACCGGACGCTTCGCCGATCTTTTGCCCTTGAAGAACACGATCTCCGACCGCAACGCATAAAGCCGCCGGCGCACCGATATGCTGAGAAAGCGGGATCGAAACTTCCGCAGGAGTCGGAAACTCCCGAAGCGGAATATCTTTCGCAATCGTTTTTTGACCCGCGGGGTGCACGCCGCGTTTGAAAGTAAATTTCAAAGGATACTTCTCCTTATAAAACAATAATTATAAATAAATATATCATAGTTCGCGCGCATTGTAAAGTACCTTCCGAAAAAAAACGACGGAAAAAACTGTAAAAACGACAATTTAAGACAAATGTAATATTCTACAAGTATATAATATTTTATTTTTTCTCCCGATTTCTCGTGATTCGATCGATCAAAAAGAAAACAAGGGAAAGACTCCCAAGAAAAATCAAGAAATATCCGAACGAAACGCGCATAACGTCACCGCCGATCTTTTCAGTCAAACGCGAAGCGAGAAAAGCGCCGCAAAGAGAAAAAGGAATGAAAAGAAGCGCGTCCTTAAAGGATACGAGTTTGTTTTTGCTATGCACCGCAAGGGCAAAAACGGACATCGGGATAAAACAGAGCAGATTGAGCCAAGCCGCCGTTTTTTGAGGAACGGATAACGCGATCGTTAAAAGCGGGATCAAAAGCGTTCCGCCTCCAAGCCCCATTCCGCCGATCACGCCGCCCGCGATCCCCGACAGAAATAAGCAGAATGCGAAAAAGCCCGTCATAACGCGATCATTCGAACGCCGGCGTATATCATAACGAGATAAAAAACAAGCGTCAAAACTTTTTTTGGAACTTTCGCAAGAAGGAGCGCACCAAGCGCCCCGCCGATCACAACGCCGGAACCTACGGGGAGAAAATAACTCCAAGAAGCGTTTCCCGAAAGAGTATAATACACGGTTGAGAAAACGGAGAGAGGCAAAACGACGGATATCGCCGTTGCGTGAGCTTCTTTTTGGTCGAGACCTCGAAAGATTTTAAGAGAAGGAACGACGAGCGTTCCGGCTCCTCCGCCGAAAAGTCCGTTCGCAAGCCCCGAGATAAAAGCCGCCGCGATCGCCATTCCTCCTTTTGCGATTTTTCCGAAGCGAAGCAATTTATTCACGAAAAGAAGTATTCCCTTTACTTTCCCGTTTTATAAACAATTAAAAAACCGCATAAAAAAGCGGCGATCCTTTTAATATTGATAATTAATTTTTTAATTAAAAAATTTGTTTGCTAAATTATACGTTATATATTAAAATAGTAAAGTACAAAATTTTAATCGGAGATGATTAAATGAAAAAGACTACTTTCAAAACAATCCTTACCCTATTCGTGCTCCTGCTCTCTTTTGCGGTGATGCTTACGGCGTTTGCTTGTTCAAACGACAAAGCGCAAACGGATCCTTCCGAAGAATCGGAAACTTCGTTTACCTCGCTCGTTTCGAACGGCAATTTCGAAGACGCGGACACTGCGGGCAAGTCGATGCCATACTCCGTTAAGAGTTGGTCTTCTTATTCGACTTCCGCGACCACGTCGTCCGACGTCGTTTCCGGCGTGATCAACGCGGGAAAGAATTACGACAAGTCGAAAGAAGCATGGGGCTCTCTTGCGAACCCGTTCGGAAAAATAACCGATAATAACGTTTTGATGATTTATAATAAAACCGCGAACGTTTACGGTTACACGAACTCTTTCAGCACGGCGACCGCGGCTTACTATTCCATTACGGCAAAAGTAAAAGTCGTAAACGCGGAAGGCGGCGGCGCGACGTTCCGCGTCTCTTCCGATAACGGTTTCGGCGAGTTCTCCGGCATCAACGCAACGGAAGACTTTACGAGCTACACCTTCTATGTAGCGGCGCCCCGCGCGGCTACTTCCTCCATAACCGTCTCCTTAACGCTCGGCTACGCCGATCAAAAGGTTTCGGGTTATGCGTTCTTTGACGACGTCGTTGCGAAGAAAATCACCTCTTCCGAGTATTATGAAGCGGAAGCGAACGACGAGCTGACCAACGTTCAATTCGTTTCGATGGTTCAGCCCAACGGAGAATTCGATTTTTACAATTATTCTTCTTCCACCCCCTACTCGCCCCAAGGCTGGTCCTCGAAGGACGGAAGCGTGGACGGCTCCTCCGTTCCGACGAGCTACGTAACGAGAGGCGTTGTTTCCACCGATTCCGAAAAATGGGACGCGGACAAGTTCGGCGCGAACCCCTCCGTTACGGCATATGAAAGCGGAGAGGATAAAAACGTCCTTTTGATCCGTGCGGCAGGAAAGCCCGACGGAGACACGACCGCCTATACTCCGACCGCAGTCGGTTACAATTCAAACGCAAAAGTCCTCGTTGACCTCGCGTCGCTTTACGAACTCAGCGTTTGGGTCAAGTGCGTCGTGGAAGAAGACGATTCGATCACCGATTACAGCAACAAAGGCGCGGCTGTGGTTTTGACCGGTACCGATACGTACGAGATCTCCAAGATCAATACGACGACGCAATCCTTAAACGGCGGTTGGGCGAAAGTTACCTTCTATATCTTCGGCAATCAATTCCGCTCCAAAGAATTTACGATCGGTTTATGGCTCGGCAGAGACGATAGCGACGACACTTTGACCCAAGGCACGGCGTACTTTGACAAACTTACGCTGACCAAGATCCAAGACGTTTCCGAAAGCGAGCGCGCTTCTTTGATCTCCGAGTATTCCTCCAAGATCGACAATGCGGACAAATATCAATCTTATGTAAAAGTCGTGGATCTCGTTTCGGTCAGCGACAACCTCGTGGATAACTACAATTTCAGCGACCTGGACGCGGACGGACTGCCCGTTTCATACGAATTCGGAACGGTCGGAACGGTCAGACAAAAGGATGGCGACGTTATCGTTAAGGTTATTTCCAAAGACGAGCTTGACGCTGAATGGACGGACGCGCAGAAAGACGCTTACGGCATTGACTTCAACCCCCTCTACCCTTACGCGCTCGCTCCCGTCCTTATCGTAAACAACACGATCCCGACCGCGTATCAAATGAATCAAGCGGATTACGTTGAGATCAAACAAAATCTGCATTACAGACTTTCCGTTTGGATCAAGACTTTCGGCATCGCAAGCGGCGACAACGTTTCTTTGAAACTCGTTGACAAAAAAGGCGAAACCGCGTCCAGTTTCTCGGTCAATACCTCCGATTACGATAACGAGCTGACGAACGACTATGCGGAATACTCCTTCTATATCCAAGGCTCGAATGCGGATCAAGCGGATTCCGCCGCAAACAGCAACTTCGTTCGCGTGGAGATCTCTTACGGAAGCGGAACGGCGTTCGACCCCTCCTCGTACAAAAAAGGCGGCTACCTCATCGCGAACATCAACATGGAGCAGATCACCTACACCGAGTACAATGCGGCAACGAGCGGAACGTACGTAAACACCAAGTCTTTCGCTTCGAACGACACCACTTTTACGAACTCGAACTTTAACTCTTACGATCTTTCCAAATCCGAGATCGACCAAGAGACCGGTATGGTAAAATATCTGGACGAATTCGGAAACGAAGGATATTACACCGCCGCCGTTTCGGGCTGGACGAACAACGTTGACGATTCGTACGGCACGTCGGAAATTACGCAAAAAGTAGATGAAAACGGAACGGAAGATACCGTAAAAGTAAATAATTTGATCGCCGGCGTGATCAACGTAAACGCGAGCGCGGATTATCTCTCGCAATTCTCCTTAACGAAGGGCGTTATATATAATAACTGGGCGTCCGACGTGCTTGCCGAGACCAAAGCGAAACCCGTCTCCTTCGGCGCGCCTAACCTGCTTATGATCACCTCGCGCGGCGCCGCGACGATCTCCCTCGCGGACAGCACCGTTACGAACACGGCGGCAATCAGAAGCACTTCGATCTCCCTCAGCGCGAATTCCTACTATTTGATGAAGTGTTACGCGAAGGTTTTGAACGGAGCGATCGGCGAGATCTATCTTACGACGACTTCCACCGATACTTTCGCCCCCTCTTACACCGTACAAAATACGGACGGTTGGGTTGAGTACGTGTTCGTCGTCAATACCGGACTTTCCTCCGTTACCGCTTATTTTGACGTTTACTACGGACAAAAAGGCAATACGACCGCAACTTACAGCGGTACCCTTCTCCTCGACAGCTTCTCTTACGTCAGCTTGACCGAAGAAGAGTTCAAGGAAGCTTCCGAAAAAGAAAGCACTTTGACCGCGCGCTTTACCACCGTTACCTTTGACAGCACTTCGGCGAAGGACACCGCCGTTAAGCCCGCGGGCTTCTCCGGCTCCGGAACTTCTTCCTCCGGCTACGTCAATTCCGATTCTCAGGTTGCCGGCGTAATATCCGAAAATAACTTCAAATATACCGATACGAACGGCAAGAGCACCCTCGGCGTGTACGAAGAAAAAACCGCGACGGACGATGATGGAAACGAAACCACCGAGAAAGTGATCAAAGAAGGAAGCGCTCTCTCCGCCGGCGAAATCTTTACTTCCGCGGGAATGGAAAGCGGCGCGACGGTCGGACATTATTTGCTCCTCATCAACAACCGTGACGCAAGTTACTACACCTATCAATCCTCTTCGCTTACGATCAGCGGCGAATCCTATTATCAATTTACCGCTTATGTCCGTACTGCCCTTCTCGAAAAAGGAAAGAATGCGAAAGCGTTCGTTACGATGGACGATCAAACCTATACCCTCTCCGTAAACACGAGTTCTTACGCGGAGGACGGAAAAGAAACGATCGGCGATTGGAAGAAAGTAAACTTCTTTATTAAGAACGAGAAAACCTCTTCCGTCAGCGGAACGTACTTCAAATTCTCTCTCGGAGAAAATACGGACGACGGAAAACTTCAAGGCTATTTCTTCATCGATAACGTCAGTATGGCGCAAATTTCGGAAGAAGAGTTCAAAGACGCGACCGAACTCTATTACGACTACGAGAAAGATGAAAACGGAGAAGTAAGAAAAGACGAGAACGGTCTGGAAATTCAAACCGCGGCGAACAAAGCGTTCCGCCTCTCGAACAGCGTTATCGTTCTCGAAAAAGAAGAAACGAACGACGATAGCGATAATACGGACAATAACTCCGAAGACAGCAAGAAACTGAATACCACCCTGCTTTGGACTTACATCACGTCCATCGCGATCGCGGCGGTCTTGATCGCGGTCATCGTGGTATGGCTCGTAAGAAAATACGCGCCCAAGAAAGGCGGTAAAGGCGCGAGCGCAAAAGTCAACGCTTCTTACGATAGGAACGCAAAGAAGAAGGAAGACGAAGAAGAGAAGAAGTCCGGCAGCGCACGTGACGAATTCAAAGACTGATCATCCTTCTGAATAGCTACAAAAAAAGCTTCGCATAAACGCGAAGCTTTTTTTTGATCCGTTCATCAAAAAAAGTAAGTCTTCCCTCTTCGGTTTTAATTATATTCAAACCATTTGCGCCATATATTATAACGCAAAAAATCGATTATCGGAGAGAAAATGCGATCGCTGAGACAAAGTACGTTTTTGATCATGATCTTTTCCATACTGACGCGCCTAACGTCCTTCTTCTTTAAGATCTATTTATCGAGAAGAGTAGGCGCGGAAGTACTCGGCTTGTTCCAAATGGCAATGTCCGTATTCGGACTGTTTTGCACGGTTTCCTCGTCGGGGATCCCTTTGATGCTATCGAGAAAAACGGCGGAACTATCCGCTGTTCGCGGCAAAGAAAAAGAGATATCGGGAACGGTTACGGGAGCCGCCCTGATCTCTCTTTCGATCGCGTTCGTTCTCGTTTGCGCCGCCCTTCTTTTTCGGCGCGGTTTGCGATCCGCTTTTTCGGACGTTCGTTGCGTAAAACTGTTTTATATCGTTTTGCCCGCCTTATTCAGCACCGTTCTGTATCAAATATTCCGCGGCTACTTGATGGGGCGCGGGCGCTATCTCGAATACAGTATGACGGAGTTTTTGGAGGAAGTTATCAAAATCGTATCTTGTTTAACTTTCCTATCGAACGCATTTTTACTTCTTTCGGATAGTTTGGCTTTAGCGATCGCTTTTACGGTAACGGATTATCTCGTTCTCGCGTTGCTTCTCGTTCTTTATTTTTTGAAAGGGGGTCGCTTTTCCAAACCGAAAGGTATCAAAAATCTATTAAAAGCCAGCGCCCCCGTAACGATCATGCGGATCGCCGCCGGTTTTATCTCGTCTTTCATTGCGATCGCCCTGCCCGCCGCTCTCGTTCGGCGGGGACTCAGCGCGGGGGAAGCCGCCGCGGAATACGGGAGAGCGGTCGGAATGGCTTTTTCGCTTCTATTCGCACCGCTTTCCCTGACGGGCGCGTTATCCGTCGTTATTCTGCCCGAAGCGGCGTCTCTCGCGGCAAAGGGAAAATGGAAAGAACTACGAACGCGCGTTGACGATTCGATCGTTTTCATTTTCATCATTACCGTTTTATTCTATTCGCTTTTTATCGCTCTCGGCGAAAGCTACGGCGAAATACTGTTCGGAGACAGAGGCGCCGGACGCTTCATTTCCTTTTCCGCAGGAATGATGATCCCGGCAGCGCTATCGGGTCTGATCAATACTACCTTAAATTCCCTCGGAGAAGAGAAAAAAGTTTTCCTTGCCTTCTCGATCGCATCCATCGTTTTGATCGCTGAAATCTTGATTTTGCCGCGCTTCACGGGGATATATGCGCTCGCGGTCGGAGAATGCAGTTTTCATACGATCGAATTTATTCTCGGGATCGTTTTTCTATGGCGGAAAGGCGCTTTTACGGCAAAGATATATAGACCCGCCGTCAGCGCGATGCTCTTTGCGTTTCCGACGGCGCTTATGACAAAACTGACCTTTATGCTTTGCGCCGGATTATCCGCACCCGAGCTTTTATCCGCCGCGATCGCGACTCTTGCGGGATGCTTGATCTACCTATGCTTGCTTCTTACTTTCAAGCCCGTAAAGGATCTTAAAGCGATCATTTTGCGCAATCCGGCAAGAGGCAGAAGAAAAGAAAAAAAGCAAGCGACGGCGTAATTCCATCGCTTGCTTTCATCCGATACGGACTAAAAAAATCAGGCGGCTCTTGCCTTTTCAAACTTCGAAAAGATCATTTTCTTAAAAGCGGGCATAAGCAAGAAGGTTAGAATCATATTGACCGCCATATTCGTTATTTGCAAAGGAAGTCGCGCCGTAAGATACACGAAAAACGTTTTTTTGGTAGCGGCGTAAGCGTGCCACAATGCAAAGGTGTTCAGCCCTGCGCTGCAAAGAAGATACGTCGTAAGAAAGGAGATGACCAACAGCGTTTTTTCTCCGAACGGAAGATAACGTACGACGCCGGGGATCACGCCCATCAAGGAAGAAGCGAGAGTAATCAAAGGGAGCCACGGACCTTTCGGCCAAATAATGCAACCGAGAACGTCTCCGATAAAACCTGCGAGAAATCCCGCCGCCGGTCCGAAAAAGAAACCCGCGAAAAAGGTCGGTACGTAAGTAAGGCTGATCGCAAAACCGCTTCCCGGCATTGTAAAAGTAAAGGTATTCAAGATTACGGAAACGGCGGCAAGAAGCGCGATATACGCAATTTTCCGTGCTGAAAATTTCATAAAAAAAACCTCCTGTTACAAAGAAGGTCCATTGAAAGAAAACTCACAACGAACGCAACAAGCCACCGCAGGGACGCACCCTTTCGTTTGCAAACAACGTTCCATTTTGCAACACTTGACGCAGCTTATCTACTTTGTGATTTAATTGTATCGCAGGAGAAAAATACTGTCAAGAATTATCCGCATTCTCTTCCGTCTTTTCTCTTTTTCCGCGGAATCGATAGGTTTTATACGCAGACAAAACGCGCGAGAGTTCCCCTGTTTCGTACTCGTAATCCGGATCCTTTCTCATATAAAACGCGGTATTCTGCTTGGTAACGAATAAAAACTCTTCCTTCGTTTCAATGATTTTTTTCAGTGCGTCGTAAGCGACTTCCACGCCCTGTTCGCCTTTGCTGCTTCGGCAAAGCTCGTCAAAGCAATCGTCGTGAAAGCGGAAAACGAAAACCATTTCTCCGCGAAGCGCAAAAATTTGCCCGTACGTTTTTTTCAGCGAGAGGGGCTGAAAATAGAATTTCATCAAATTGATCAAAACGAGGATCACGATGGCAAAAATCAACACGACGGCGGCGCGCATAAACACGTACGCAACGAGTAGTAAAATGCCGAGCAGCATCGCAACGGCGTACATAAGCCACTGCGACCGCCCCACCATCAGCTCATTAAAGCGGCGGTGCGCTTGAAGATCGTAAACGGTCGTATTCTCGCAAATGATAGGTTTTTCCATATTGTTCTCCGGTTTTTATTGTAGCACGAACGAGGCGCGACTGTCAAACGAGCTATTCGAGAGACCAATCCAGCGTTTCGCCCCGCTCTTTCAAAAATTCGTTTACGCGCTTAAAATGACCGCAACCGAAAAAGCCTGCGTAAGCGGAAAGCGGGCTGGGATGCGGCGCTTCGAGAACAAGATGTCGATCCGCGTTTATCAATTTCTTTTTACTTCGCGCGTTTCCGCCCCAAAGAAGAAACGCCATCGGGTCTTCTCTATCGGACAACTTCGATATTACGCGATCGGTAAAGATCTCCCACCCCTTCCCTCGATGCGACAAGGGTTCTCCGCGGCGAACGGTCAAAGTCGAGTTCAAAAGGAACACTCCCTCTTTCGCCCATTTTTCGAGAAATCCGTTTGAAGGAGGTTTAAACCCGATCTCGTCCTGCATTTCCTTAAAAATATTTTTGAGAGAAGGCGGGATCTCCACCCCCGGGCGAACGGAGAAGGCAAGGCCGTGCGCTTGCCCCGGACCGTGATAGGGATCTTGCCCTAAAATTACGACTTTTACTTTTTCATACGGACAAAGGCGAAACGCATTGAAAATATCGTACATCGAAGGATAGACCGTACGGGTGGCGTACTCGTTTGCCAAAAAAGAGCGGAGTTCCCTGTAATACGGCATATTCCATTCGTCCTTTAATATTTCATCCCAACTATTTCCGATATGTACCACGAAACCTTTCCCCTTCCCATAGGCGCGAACTCTGCGCTTTTCCTTTCTTTTATTATACGATAAAAGCGATCCGAAAAAAAGAGCTTCCGCGAAAAAAACCTCTTTTCAAAAATCCTTTTACTTCATTTTTTATTTTTTAATTCCCAACCTTTTTCAATAACAAATGCCGTTTGCCTTCTCGAAACGAAATCAATTTTTCCGTTCGCGAGTTTTGCGGTCGTTTTTTAGCTTTATTCGGTAACGGACTTACCGATACGATATTCCTTCTTTCTTCTTTTTTCTTCTTGCAATTAAAAAATATGACGGGAAAAAGAGATTGACTTCGATACAATAAAACCATATAATAGAACTATGCGGGAGTCGTTCAATGGTAGAGCACCAGCTTCCCAAGCTGGCTTTCGCGGGTTCGATTCCCGTCTCCCGCTCCATAAAGCACTCGATCCATCGAGTGTTTTTTTATTTAACGACGGGGATCGAATAGGGAGCCGCGAGCAATACGAGCGCTTTGCTTGCAAAGTGAAAAGGCTTTGACGCCTTTTCAGCGGGTAGGTCCGTAACAAACGGAGATTCCCGTCTCCCGCTCCATAAGACACTCGATCCGTCGAGTGTTTTTTTATTTAACGACGGGGATCGAATAGGGAGCCGCGAGCAATACGAGCGCTTTGAAAAAATCGAATTCCGTAAAGCGAAAGATTGAACTTTCAAAAAGACGTTACCCTGCCTTACGATTGCTAACAAAAAAACGCATTCCCGAAAAGGAATGCGATTTTTTGATTCTTTGCCGAAACAGGATACGACGGAATTATTCCGCTTTTTCGTAAATGCTGACCTGTTTCTTATCCTTGCCGAGTCTTTCGAAACGAACGACGCCGTCTTTAAGAGCAAAGAGAGTATCGTCTTTACCGCGACCTACGTTCACGCCCGGATGGATCTTCGTTCCTCTTTGCCTGACGAGAATGTTGCCCGCGAGGACGAACTGACCGTCAGCGCGCTTGGTTCCGAGCCTTTGCGCCGCGCTGTCTCTTCCGTTTCTCGAACTACCTACGCCCTTCTTGTGAGCGAAAAGTTGCAACTTGATAAACATATCATTTTACCTCCACACTTATAAACTCCGAATAGCCTTTTTGAAGGTCCGAAACGCTGAGATACAACGTTTCCAAAATCACCTTGCAATCGCGCTTTTCTCTCTCCGACATTTCCTTCGGAAGTTCCAAAAGCAAGCTACCCGCGCTTTCCTTTACTTCGTATCGGGCTTTTACACCCGCAACTTTCAAGACGCCGAGCGCCGCTCCTTGCAAAAGAGCCGATATGCCGGCGCACACGATGTCTTCTCCGCTTTCCGCGAAGCCCGCGTGCCCCCGGGATTCTATTCGGACGAAATCTTCGCCTTTTTTCGAAAATACGATCTTCGTCATTACTTGACGATCGATTTGATAAGTACTTTCGTAAAGGGCTGTCTGTGACCTTGACGCTTGCGCTCGTTCTTCTTGGCTTTATACTTAAACACGATAAGCTTTTTGCCTTTGCCCTGCGCGAGCACTTCCGCTTCCGCATACGCGCCCGCTACGGGATTACCGGTAGCGACGCCCGCATCGTCGGACACCAAGAGCACGTCAAACTTAACGGTATCGCCGACATTGGCTTCGAGCTTTTCCACCTCGAGCTTCATGCCGCTTTCTACCTTATACTGTTTTCCGCCTGTTGCGATGATAGCGTACATAATTTTACCTCCTCTTACCAGTCTCGCTGAATGGGGTGAGCGATCGCTGCTTAAAACCCGTGTCATGCGGCTCAAAAACAATGTTACCATTTTTGCGCGGCGCTGTCAAACGAAAATAACGTCGCAAATATAAATTTAAAGTAATTTATACATTTTATCGCGATCGTCGAAAAAGCGAAGCGCGCCGAGGGCTACGGCGTCTTCGGGCGATTTCGGAACGTTTACCGTCATCTTCAAACGCTCGGTCAAATATTCCGCGATCCCGTAACTGTTTGCGAATCCGCCCGTAAGCGTAACGCCCGCCTGATATACGTCCATAACGAGTTTTTCCGGGCACATTAAGGACACGCTTTCGATTACGTCCGCAAGATTCAAAGCAACGTCCGAGAGCATCGGAAAGATCTCGTTCGCCGTAATTTCCGCTTGATGCGGCGTGTTGTCAACGAGGTTTCTCCCCGCGACTTCCGCGCTGATAAGCTGATTATCGTAAAACGAACCGATCTTTACGCGTAACTCTTCCGCGCGAGAAGGGGAAATACCAAGGCGATAATTATCCGCAACATACGAACAGATCTTACTGTCCGCCGCATTTCCCGCGGTCGTTACGGAGCAGCCCGTTACGATCCCGTTCGGACCCACGATCGCGACGTCCGCGATCGAAGAACCGCAGTTAACGATGAGATTGTAATCGCTCGAAAGCAACGAACTGACTGCGATGGGCGTTTCCATTAAGATCGGGCTTTTCAAATGCGCCGCCGATAAAACGTTTTCGTAATTTTTACGCTCAACGACGGACGTCCCGCAACAGATCGTAGCGATGACTTCGAGCTTCGGCGAAAGGAAATTCCGCTTGGGAAGCGCTTTTCGAATAAAGTCTTTCAGCATCAAGATCGCGGCTTCCGCGTTCTCTATGACGCCTTCTTTTACGGGGTGTACCAAGATCGCGTTCGGAACTTTGTCTCTCGAACGCATATATCGCCTTGCTTCCGACCCGGAAGACAGAAGTTTCAGCTTGCCTTTTTGCTTAACGACGGCAACGACCGACGGCTCTTTCAAAATAATGCCTTTCCCGCGCGCGGCGATGATCGTCGTTGCATATCCCATATCCAAAACGAGTTCGTTACCGATCATAATGTACTCCCGATTTTTTCAATTCTTCTTTCAGTTTTTCCATTGGCAGTCCCACGACGTTCGAATAACTGCCCTTTATCCTTTTGACCACGACGCCGTCCTGCACACCGTAAGCTCCCGCCTTATCCAAGGGAGAAAAGTCCCTTACGTACTCCTCGATCTCTTCGTCGGAAAGCGACTTGAAGATCACTGCGGTTTTATCGTAAAACGAACGCGTAAAAGAGACCGTTCGGATCATAACGCCCGTATAAACGTAATGCGTCCTACCGGAGAGTTCGCGAAGCATTTTGCGCGCGTCCTCTTCGCTTTTCGGCTTTCCGTAATACTTGCCTCCGCGATAAACGAGGGTATCCGCGCTGATCGCGATCTCACCTTCCGAAAGAAAAATCCCTTCTTGCTTGATCGCCGCGAGATCCATCACTCTCTTATGCGGCACTTTGAACGTCGAGCGCTCGGGCGCCGAACTGACGCGAATCTCAAAGTCGGGAATAATTTCCGACAAAAGCTCTCGTCTTCTGGGCGACGCCGAACATAATATTACTTTTTTCATTTTTTTATTATACAATATCGCAAAAATCTTGTAAAGGGAGTTTTCAAGGGGAGAACTCCCTTTCCCGCGATCCTCAAAACCACCCTTTTCGCTTGAAATCGGCGATCCGCCTGTAAAAAAAGAAAAAAAGCAAAGCAAAAACAGCCCGGTCATAGGAAAAAGATCGAATCGCATACAATACGATATGCGTTGGTATAAATTTTCGATCGTCCTTGCCGTAGGGCTTTTGATCGAGCTTTTCGTAGCGGGGATCTCTTGCTTCTTAATCCGAGCGAACGGGGAATGGG
This sequence comes from Christensenella sp. UBA4247, assembly GCA_002395405.1. GTDB lineage: Bacteria > Bacillota > Clostridia > Christensenellales > CAG-1252 > CAG-1252. The sequence continues at coordinate 2,153 of DGWX01000028.1, read as the reverse complement.
TGCAAAGCCTTCTACTTCCCTATTTTGCGCCGCGCTCTGCCGTTTTTTACGGCGTTTTAATGGAAACGACCTATCTTTTTTCCGCTTTATCCCTTTCTTTTTACACGGAATCAAGCCGAGATCTGCCGCGAGGCGTTCTTTTGACTGCGGCGGAAGGCGCCGCGGAAATAATTCTGCTCGCTTTCTTTTTCGAATTGACGTATGAGATCGTTTCTTTCTTCCTCTCCACCTTTACGATGTTGTTATCCTTTTATAACACGACCGTTTTTTTGAAAAAGAACGATTTGGCGGGTATATTTCGCCTGCCCGTTTTTTCCGTAACCGTTTATTTTTGGGCGGTCGTTTACTGCGTATTGATGTTGAATTTTACCTGATCGCATATCCACTCGTAAAACGCTTGAAAAACGCGCAAAATATTGATATAATCAATATATGTTACTTGCGATGGACGTTGGAAATACAAATATCAAACTTGCGCTATTCGAAGGAAAAGAAATGCGCTCCAGTTGGAGGATCTCCGCAACGATCGCCCGTACGGCGGACGAATTCGGGATCGCTTTCCGCGATATTTTTTCCGCCCACGGTTATACGTTTTCGGACGTAAATTCCATTATCATTTCTTCCGTCGTTCCGACTTTGAACTATACCCTCGAACACGCCTGCACCTATTATATGCATATAAAGCCCCTGATGGTCTCTTCTCTCGTACAAACGGGATTAACGATCACGTACGCCGTTCCGAAAGCGCTCGGAGCGGATAGGATCGCATCTTCCACCGCGGCGTTTCACCTTTACGGCGGGCCTTGTATCGTTGTGGATATGGGAACGGCAACGACCTTTAACGCGATCTCCGCGAAAGGAGAATTTCTCGGCGGCGCGATCGCTCCCGGAATGAAAACCAGCTTGGACGCCCTTGTTTCGCATGCGTCCCAACTCCCCCTCGTTGAGCTATCTCTTCCCTCTTCCCCCATCGGAACGAACACGATCACGAATATGCAATCGGGCATTATTTACGGATACAGAGGCCTCGTAGAGAACATCGTAAAAGAGATCAAAAAAGAGCTCGGCGGCGAAGCGAAAGTTATCGCAACGGGCGGTATGACAAGCGTTATTTTATCGGACAAAACCGAATTTATAGATTATTACGACCGAGCGCTTACCTTAAAGGGGCTACGCATTATCTCGGATCTAAACGAAAGGAGGAAATCATGAAAACTGTAGGTATCGCCCTGCTCGGGCTCGGCGTCGTCGGAAGCGGCACCTATCGCATACTGCAAGACAAAAAGCAAAAGATCGAGCGCGATTACGGCGTGTCGATCGAAGTAAAACAGATCCTCGAAAAGGACGCGTCCAAAGCGGCGGCGCTCGGGATCGATCCCGCGATCGTCTCTTGCGATATCAATAACGTATTGAACGACGATTCCGTTTCCGTCGTGGCTGAATTCTTCGGAGGAACGGAACCTGCGAGAAGTTTTCTCGTTCAATGTCTTGAAAAAGGCAAGAGCATCGTTACGAGCAATAAAGAGCTTTTCTCCAAGCATTGGGCGGATCTCGAAGAAGCGGCCAAAAAGACGGGAGCCGGAATCTACTTCGAAGCCTCTTGCGGAGGCGGCGTTCCGATCATTCGCGCGCTGCACGAAAGTATGCAGGGAAACGACGTTCTCGAAATCAAAGGGATCGTAAACGGAACGACCAATTATATTCTTTCGAACATGACGGACAACGGCAGTGATTACGATCTTACCTTAAAAGAAGCGCAACGCCTCGGCTATGCGGAAGCGAACCCCTCGGCGGACGTGGACGGATTTGACAGTACATATAAACTTTCGATCCTTTCCTCGCTTGCCTTCCATAAAAGAGTACCTTATACCGCGATCTATCGCGAAGGCATCAGCAAAGTTACGAAGGAAGATATTAAATTCGGAAAGGAATTCGGTTTGACCGTTAAACTTCTTGCGATCAGCAAGAACGTAAGCGGAAAGATCGAAGCGCACGTTTATCCCGCCTTCATTCCCGACGATCATCCGCTTGCCAAAGTCGGCGGCGCCTTCAACGGCATTTACGTCGTAGGCGACAACGTCGGAGAATTGATGTTTTACGGCAAAGGCGCGGGCGATCTTCCGACGGGGAGCGCGATCGTTTCCGACATCGTA
>DGWX01000060.1 GCA_002395405.1 Christensenella sp. UBA4247 | reverse complement strand
TTTTTTTTATTCGATCACGTATCGGTCGGTTTTGGGTTTTGCGCTGTCCAATTCGGCTTTTTTAGCTTCGTAACCTTTTCTTCCGAACATAGCATAGGTCGCGTTTTTACCCTCTTCTACGCCCGGCTGATTAAAGGTATCAATATTCAGCATCGCGCCTACAAAGGCGGTTTCGAGCATAAAGAGCATCAAAAGCTGACCGAGCGTGTACTCGTTTACTTCGGGAAGCGTAATCGTGCGATTGAGCCTTTTTTTCTTTTGGAGAGCGTACTCTGTTGCGCGGCGTTCGGTGTTCAGCAAAGTTCCCATCGTGTTGCCGCAAAGGAAATTCACGTCCGGGAAATCGGAAAGACCTTCGGGGATCATAACTTCCTTACGGAATTTTTCCACCGCGATAAACGTGATCACTTTATCGAAAGGACCTTCGGTATAAAGCTGGATCTGACTATGTTGGTCGGTAACGCCGAGCGCCTTAACGGGGGTTTGACCGGCAAATACGGACTTACCCTCTTTATCTACCGCTTTCCCGAGACTTTCGCCCCAAAGCTGGCAATACCAATCCGCAATATATTTCAAGCTATCCGCGTAAGGCATCATAACCGAAATATTTTTACCGCGATTCATCGCAATGTATTGGAGAGTCGCCGCCATCAAGGGCATATTCTTATACGGGTTGTTACTCTTTTTGCCCTTTTTGACCATATCACGCGCGCCGGAAAGAAGCGCTTTTACGTCAATCCCAAGCACCGCCGCGGGAAGAAGTCCGACCGGACAGAGTTCGGAGAAACGACCGCCTACGCCGGAAGGAATATAGAAGGTTTTGAATCCTTCTTTCTTGGCAAGTTTGATCAAATTGCCTTTTTCGCGATCGGTCGTCGCGATAACGTGCGAGGCAAATCGATCGCCGAGCGCTTTCTTCAAAACGTCGATAATTACGAGGTATTGACTCATCGTTTCACTCGTTGCTCCGCTCTTGGTAATAACGTTAAACATCGTCGTATTTACGTCGATCACGTCGAGGAGAGCCGACATACGCTCGGGGTCTATGTTATCTTCCACGTAAAACTTCGGTCCTTTGCGAACCTTTTGCGGAAGCTCGTTGTAATGCAAATGGCACAGAGCTTGGAAAACCGCAATGGGACCAAGCGCGCTGCCTCCGATTCCGAGAACGACGAAAGTTTTGAAATTCTTTCTGACGTCTTTTGCCGTTTCGATAATGTCTTTTACGATCTCATCCTGATTGAAGGGAAGATCCATCCATCCCTGCCAACCGGCGCCGCCTTGATCCACAACGCTTTTAAACGACTCTTTAACCTTGGAAGAAACGGCGGCGATGTCACTTTCGCGAATGCCCTCTTCCGCTCCTATGTAATCGCTCATCATGTTGTTAAAGTCAAAACGGATTTGATTTTCTGCTTTATTGATTTTTGCCATGGAATACTCCTTTTTTAATACTGCGGCTCGATAAGTCCGATCGTCTTATCGTAACGCCTGTAAACGATATTTACTTTTCCGGAAACCGGATTCAAATAAACGAAGAATTTGTTTTCGAGAAGATCCATTTGATCGATCGCTTCTTCGACGCTCATCGGTTGCAATTCGAATTTTTTCGTCTTTACGATATCGGGAACTTCATTTACCGGCTCTTCCTCGTGAAGCGCGGCGGCTTCTTCTTCCACCGCACGGAAATTAAACACGCTGTCCTTGAACTTCTTGGTCAGCTTGGTTCTGTATTTTCTGATCTGCCTATCGATTTTCGGAACGACGACGTCTATATTATTGTACATATTGTCGCTCGTCTCCTCGCTACGTATCACCACTCCGTCAACGATGATCGTGAGTTCCATCGTGAATCTGCCTTTGTGTTCCTCCTTGCAGACCACTCTTGCGATAACGTCGTCCGAGAAAAAGCGATCCAATCTTTCTGCTTTTTTGCGGATGATTTCATCCAATCTGTCGCTGACGTTATAATTTTTCCCCACAATGTCAATACGCATAATTTTTGCCTCCTTTACGTAGTTTTTATATAAACGCTGACGCGATTATACCGATTTTTTTCCTTTGCTTTCAAACGTCAATTTGTCTCCGCCTTGATAATCAACCGTTACTTGATCGCCGATCTCGATCTCTCCGCGAAGTAGTTTTTCGGAAAGTGCGTCTTCAAGCAAACGCTCCACCGTTCTTCTTAAAGGACGCGCGCCGTACTCAACGTTCGTCCCCTTCTCTATAATAAACTTTTTTGCGTTTTCAGTCAATACTATCCCGATATTTTTACTTTCAAGACGGCGTTCAAGCCCCTTCAACATAATAGAGGCAATGTCCGAAATATTTTCGGGAGTCAAGCTATGGAAAACGATAATATCGTCCAATCTATTGATAAATTCAGGTCGCATGACCGCTTTTAACGCGTCGATCTGGCGCTCTCTCTCGTCTTCATATTCGTCCGCGCTGCCGAAACCGAGACGCTTCGTTTGCTTTCCGGAAGAAGCGCCGACATTCGACGTCAGAATGATGATCGTATTTTTAAAGCTGACGGTTCTGCCGTGGCTATCGGTCAACCTACCGTCGTCCATTATTTGCAAAAGAAGGTTAAAGACGTCCGGATGCGCTTTCTCGATTTCATCGAACAATACGACGGAATACGGCTTTCTCCTGATTTTTTCGGTCAGCTGCCCGCCTTCTTCGTAGCCGACGTATCCGGGTGCGGAACCCGTCAGTTTGGAAACGGAAGTTTTATCCATATACTCCGACATATCGATTCGAACAATATTGTTTTCGTCTCCGAACATACATTCGGCAAGCGCCTTACAAAGCTCTGTTTTTCCGACTCCGGTCGGGCCCATAAAGATAAAAGAACCGATCGGACGTTTGGGATCGCCGAGTCCTGCCCTCGCCCTTCGGATTGCGCGCGCGAGCGCGCTGATCGCTTCTTTTTGACCGACTACGCGCTTTGAAAGTTCTCCTTCGAGATTCATCAGCCTGTCCGCTTCCGCTTCGGTCAGCTTTACAACCGGAATATTCGTCCATTTGGAAACGATCTCCGCGATATCCTGCTCGGAAATGGAAAGCTCGGAGGTGCTTACTTCCGAAGACCAATTCAATTTGCTTTTCGAAAGTTTCATGACAAGTTCGTCTTTCTCTTTTTTCAAAGAAGCCGCCTTTTCGTAATTTTCGTGTTTTGCGCTTTCCGTTATTTCGCTTTCGAGTTCCGCGATCTTGGATTCCAATTCGTTGATCGAATCGGGCGCCGTATAACTTAAAATGCGTTTGCGGCTCGCCGCTTCGTCTATAAGATCGATCGCTTTATCGGGCAAATATCGATCGGTAATATATCGATCGGATAAAACCGCCGCGGCGGAAAGAGCCTCGTCCGTTATTTTTACTTTATGGTGTTCTTCGTACTTATTTCGCAACCCTTTTAAGATCGTGATCGTATCTTCGACCGAAGGCGGATCGACCATGATCGGTTGGAAACGCCTTTCGAGAGCCGCGTCTTTTTCGATGTTCTTTCGATACTCGTCGAGAGT
>DGWX01000002.1 GCA_002395405.1 Christensenella sp. UBA4247 | reverse complement strand
CGATGGCGGTCTTGCCGACGCCAGGCTCCCCGATCAGGCAGGGATTGTTCTTGGTCTTTCTGGACAGGATGCGCACCACGTTGCGGATCTCGTCGTCGCGCCCGATCACGGGATCCAGTTTCTGTTGCTTTGCCAGTTCCACCAGATCTTGGCCGTATTTATGCAATACGTCGTAGGTTTCTTCCGGGTTGTCTCCCTGCACACGGGCATTGCCGCGCACTTCTTTAAGGGCTCGCAAGAGTTCGTTGACGGTCAACCCGATTTCACCGAATATCTTCTTGATATTGGCTTGCGCACAATCGATCAGACCCAGTAAGAGGTGCTCGACCGAGACATAGTCGTCTTTCATCGCTTGCGCACGCGATTCCGCCGCAGTGAGGGCGGCATTCAGGGCGGAGGACAGATAGATTCGTTCGGGATCGTAAGAGCCCGTTATGCGAGGCAGTTTTTCGAGTTCGCCGCGCACTTTGTTCGCGGTGTCTTCCGCAGAGAGGTTCATCTTGTGCCATAGTTCGGGAATCAGACCTTCTTTGTCTTCAAGAAGGGCGAGCAATAAGTGTTCTTGTCCGATGGCTTGGTGGTGGCGCTCCACGCCGATGTTGTGAGCAGTGGTGATCGCCTCAATACTTTTTTGCGTCAGTTTTTGCATATTCATAGCTCTTTCACCATACCCCCGTCAGGGGGCTCCTTTTTTGAGATTAAAACAGGAGATTTGCGTCAGCGTAAATCTTTTCCGCATACGCTTCCGCAATCTCGGGTTGGTCCGAATAACAGAAGAAAGCTTTCAGTGCGCGATCGAAGGCGTCCACGTAGGCGGAAATGCCCTCTGCGACGCTCTCGCTGTCCATCGTCTCGGTCACGAAGCGTTTGATGAATCGTCCGTCCGTTACCGTGGCGACGCTGTCGGGATGATGCGCTTTCTCGATCTTGATCCACAGTTTGAAGAACTGCATTACGAGCAAGGAGAGAGTTGCGCTTTGGGTGCGCATGGATACTTTCAATTCGCCGATGGCGACCTTCGGCATGCGATACAGTTCGACTTGATATCGAACAGTCGGGTTGTATTTGTAACTGAGGGCACTGCGCAGGGTCAGCATCGTAGGCGAGGCGCTCTCCAATGGTTGAAAGGCACTGCCGAGCAAAGTTTGCATACGCTCGAATACGTTTTGCATTCTCTTCTCCGGAGTCTCGTATGAGACATATTCCGCTAAGATCTGATTGATAAGGTTGGATCGGTTCGTGTGGCGTTCATATGCCAAGCGATCCACCGCAGCAATTACATTTTCGGACAGTACCAAAGAATAAATGTTCTTTTTCATTGCAGACCTCCTGTTTTCGGAATTATTGTATGACGGATTAGATAATTTGTCAAGCGATTTATATAAATTCTTTTACAAATTTTGGGGGAATAAGAAATGCCGAGAGTTAAAGTGTGCATCAACAGCCATCTTGTTTATTCCTTTTCATTTTTTTCTATGCTGTGGAGAGTTTGCGGATGGGGGGAAGTTTGCTATAAAAACAGCAACGATGCGACACAACGCATCGGCGCAAAACGTGCTTTCATTATGGGTCAAGCGGGCAAAAACCGTGTATAAATCAAGACAATATCAGTCTTAACCGTCCCTGTTTTGGGAAAACGAGCAGAGAAGAAACAAAAGGCAGGCGAAGAAATAAGTGACGAGGGACTGCAATAAAAGAGAATGCGTTTCGCCGCCGAGAGGGAAAGAGGGCGCGATTTGTGAGGCGTGACCGGCGCGAACGCCCCTCCCCTCGCGGCGCATTCGGTTAAAAGCTTCGCCACTTGTTCGCTCCGCTTTTTGCTCTCTCGCTCGGTCATAAAAAACGTGTGCTTGTACGCGCGCATATGCGCAGCGCCGGCGCCCTCGCGCGACTTGTTTCTAACAAACACACGTACAACTGTCAAACAGCCATTTTGGGGTAAAAATCAGGTAAAATCGACTCTCTTTTTCAGTTACTTTTTAGCTTAAAAAGGGCGTGTGTTTATATCGGAGCGAAGCGGCGCGGCGACAGCCGCTCGACGCTCCGACTTGTTTAATATAAACTCACGCCTAAGTGCCAATAGAAATAGTATAGTAATTAATTATGTAAAAAAAAAAATTGGTAGTTATGACTCGCTGATGACGCTTGAATAAAAGGTAACGCCTAGTTCACAGAGTTTCTTGAAAAAATCATTCATTTCTATCTCTGGCAGTAGCATCCGCTTTTTCAATATTTTATTTGCTTTAAGCTCATATAATAAAAGCCATCGAGAACCTGCAACTTTTTCTCCTTTTAACGTGTCTAATAGCTTTTTTATTGTTTGGTTAATATCTTGTGCTCCTTGTTTTGTTCTAATTATCTTTCCATTCCGATTCTTCCATAAATCAAGCGCGATGATAATTGCAAAATCATTGTCACTGTTTAACACTCCGAGCAAATTCTCCCCGGTTATTTCAAGATTTAAATCTCTCATTAATTGTATAAATAAAAGGGTCTCCTGTTGCAATTCGTTTTCAAGACTCTTTTGTAGTTCATTATTAAAAACTGCTGAAAGCGTATTGGAATTTATACCTTCATTGTTTTTTCTGAGATATTCTGTAACATATTTTCCATATTTGGGGTCTAACAGCATAATGTTAATTAACGTAGGAATAACAATTTGTAGTTCTTCTCTACTCGGTAGAGCTTTCCCTCTTAAAAATTTTAGCGCATACTTGTAGGCCCCCTTTTCTCCAGCTAAATGAAGCTGAGAAGCCGTATTTAGAACACCAAAAACACCGTCTTTCTCCTGCGCATCTTCAAATTTATCTTTTATATTTGATATAATCTCATACGGATATTTCGTTATCTCGGTTTTCGCCGTATTTAATGAAAGATTAAACTCATTCAGTATCTTTTCTATAATCGGCAAGTTTTCCACCGCCTGTGATTCTGATCTAAAATAAAATTTATAATCGTCTACGTAGCGCTTAAAGACAAACCCTTTCTCAGAAAGCATTTTATCAATTCGCGCAAGAATTATTTCCGAAGTTATTCTTGATGTAAAAGGCCCAACAATAAAGCCATTAGTCTCATTGTTTTTTTGAAATCTTGAAAGGCAATCTAGACTATCTGCCAAATCATAATCTGCAGCTAAATCGCTCGGACTTTTCGTCCGCATGAACCTTTTGGCCTCTTGTTTTCCACATATGGCCCAAGCGATTGAATGAGTGTACATTGAGTTATAACAATTAGTGATATCAACTTTTAGCCTATACTTGTAGCCCAACGAGCATCGTATGCTTTGTTTAATTCCCTTTATAAAATCACTCTTTATTCTATATTTTTCTCGAAGAGATTCACTGTTGATCAACGCATCTTCACTGCCATTGTAACTGTTTAAAAAGCTGATGGGCGATAATGAATTCTTGCTGACTGCAAATTGGAGAATTCTATCCCATTTTTTCTCCATATATTTTACAAGCCTTAAAAAGGCCTCTATATTAGGAAGCGATAAAACGCGACGTGATATGTCATTTTTATACATCGATAAAGTTGTAGGTGCTGTTGAATTTTTACGAGAATTCTTAACTGCATTTTTTGATATATCGATTAAAGGCAAGACTTCTTTCAAATTATTCAACAACTTTTCAGTTGAAAAGCAGTTTGGAAACTGTTCTGCAAAGTAACCATATTTTATCATTTGTTCAATAAATTTTTCTTTAACTAATTCAATGGCCATATCCTATTTCCCTTAATTTGTATTGTATAAGTTCTTTACTCCTTAATCACGCTATTAAGATAAAAATACAACTCGTTATATAAAAGAGTTTTTCTTGTAACATCCGAATCGCTCCCCTCTGGCACAAAAATCACCACACCCTGGCGAGCCCGTGTCAAAAGGACGCGGTAGGCATTCTTGAGATAGAGGCGATTATCAGGATTTGAAACTTTGTTCCAACGATTACCGACGAAATTATAGCATTCCCAAGCGCCATTCTCGAAGCGGAAATCGGCATCCCACGCGACGATCGAGTAATCAAGCTCTAAGCCTTGAATATCGAACTCGGTAACAACATCTTCTAAATAATAACTGGAGCGGACGTCGTCCTTTCCATTCAAAAACCAATTCTCGACCGCGACCTCGTTTTTGACAAATATCCCTTCTGGCTTGAGGCGAAGAGCGCCACTACTGGCAAGCAAACCGTACCTTGTTGTCCCTTGGCTCCGCTCGCGGACCCACGCCTTTGCAGCATCAAGATCCCGCGTCAAAAAGATCGGATATTTGTCTTTAATCCTTTGATAGAGTTCTCTTGCCTTGTCGATCTCAACGTCCAAAAGGGCCTTGACAAAAGCCGCTAAATCCGGCGTACGAAAAGATCGGATCGAAGTGGCAAGATGCAACTTTTTATTCTCGGTTACGTTCAAACCCGAAATCATTTCATCCCACTCACGCTCCCTGCGATACTCTGTATCGTTAAGCTGCGGTGTCACATATACGTCCCAGTCGGGATATGCCCGCCTTAACGAGTCAAACCATTCAGGCAATCCTGCTTCGCCGGTGTTGATCTCCTGTCCACCACCAACCAAACAGATGACGACAGCCCAATCTTTGTGGCGATCCATCGTCCCGATCAAGAACTCCGGCTCGCTATAAGGAAAAACGTCTACTCCCTTCTTCTGCGCCATAAATTTGGCGATCATATCGTGCGTCCACGCGCGCTGGGCTTCGTCAAAAATCGCCACCTTCTCAGGCGGAACATTGTCATTGCCGACAAAGGAATCCCTGTATTTATGAATGATTTGAATAAATGCCGAGGTGCTGCGCAGTGCGTCGCTCTTGGATAGCTTTTCGCCTTTTTGCTTGCATTGCTCAACTTTATCGCGCGCCAATGCTTCTTGCAAAACTTTCACCAAAGGAAAATTGCCGGAAAGAAATACGGCGTGTTCTCCTGTTGCAGCATCCGACCGTTCAATTGCGATATTCAGTCCAACCAGCGTTTTGCCTGCGCCGGGAACACCTGTTACAAAACAAATCGATTTGCGATGATTTGCCTTGCTGTACTCAATGATTTTGTTTATCTCGTCCGTCGTAACGGTCAAGTTTTCCGCGCCCGCATCGCTCCTTGTAATGTCGTGCACATTATGTCCGCGGTAAAGTGCTTGTGCAGCCTCTACAATGGTCGGCGTCGGCAGATATTCCGAGTTTTCCCATTGCTCATAGTCAAAAGCTGCTTCGTGATACTTGTTTGCGACCGTCAAGATCGCATCTCGAATGTTCTCCGAATTGCATTTTAGCGGTTCAATGATCCGATCCTTTTCTGTAATATCAAAGCTCAATGCCGGAGCTTTTGTAGAAATCATTATTGGCACAAGCAACTTGTCGTGGCTTTCCTTTTGGAAATTCCGAAGGTCAAGCGCATAGTCATATACTTGATCGTATGTTGACGCACGATACTCTGAATCACCACACTTGAACTCTAATAAAAACACGATATTTTGATAAAGGAAAACCGCGTCAACGCGTTTTCCCATGCGAGGGATTGAATACTCAAAAATGATCCGCCCCTCCGAAAAGGACGAGAGCTGATTCTTTAAGATCCGGACTTCTTGCTCCCACGTATTTGATTGTAAAATCCGCGTTTCTGCCGAAATGTCGTTCTTATGAATAATGCCGACGATCTCATCTGTGGATCGAGACAAAAAAACATTGATAGGTGCAGAATAATATGCTCGAAGATTTTTCATTTGCAACTTGCCTTTTTTTTATAAAATAAGTAGATCATTAATCTCTGGAAGTTTCTGCAATAGATCTTTATTGTTTGCAACTGCATCTCTAGCAAAGACACCGGCCAATTCATCATTTAAATCAAATAAATATCCTTGCCTTCCGCTTCCATTTTTATCAAAGGGTTGATACATAAACCGAGTACAAGTATCTATAATTTTCTTTTCAAACTGTTTTGTTATTAAAGGATTATGTAAAAGAACTGGCTTACAATCCACCTTTCTGCAATCTTCGCCATTTGCATTTTTACTATCATAGCAACTAGATTTCGCCAAACTAATTGCGACAATACTTTGAGCCACCCCATGGAAAATAATATCCCCAACATGGACGTTTTCTAGCATAGCCCAATGAGAGGGAGAATGTCCGCCTTTATCGTAGTATGGCGCCATAATATACCCTTTTGTGAGCTCATTTAAGTAGTCTTTCCCTTGAAAAACCATAAAAATACTATGTTTTTTATGATGAATTACAGGTTTAGAGCTGGCACTACTAGTTATATGTGCATTCGCACAGACACTACAAAGAGATTCATCCTCATCAATATAATTCAATTCACATCTTGGACAAAGCTTATATCCCATCACCTTTTCCCTCGCGACTATAATTTAGATTGTTTCAAGCGTTAAATATATCAAGTACGTTATGATTATATCATAGTTGTATCATTTCCACAATATAAGTTCGTGACCTGATAATATCAGCATTTCATTTACACAAAAAGATTCCACACCTATCAGGCATAAAAAATAATACGAACCTCGGGGCATTCCCTTGGTTCGTATTATTTCCATTTGGCGCGCCATAGGGGGTTCGAACCTCTAGCCTTTGGTTCCGTAGACCAACGCTCTATCCAGTTGGGCTAATGGCGCATATGGGATTATAAAAGCCGCGCTGACGTTCGAAAGGAGCGATCGGCGCGATCCTCCGAAAAAGACGCGACCGAAAGAAAAATCAATCGAACTTTCGCAACGGATTTTATTATAAAGTTGCGAATGCGTTTTGTCAACAAAAAAAGCCGAACAATTTCGCAAAAAGAGTAAAAGGCTATGCCTTTTATTCCTGCTCTTTCGCCCTCTCCAAAAGATCGTAAATTCTCTGCAAGTCGTCCGCCGAATAATAATCGATCACGATTTTTCCCTTTTTATCGCTTCCGGTCAGGCGAACTTTCGTTCCGAAGACGCGCTGCATATCGTCTATCATCGCTTTCAATTCGAGCGATACTTGCTTTACTTTCTCCGCCGGAACTTTCTTTGCGTTCTGCATAGCGGCAAGTTTCGCTTCCAATTCGCGCACGGATATTTTTTTCTCCGCGGCTTCCGTAGCAAGCGCGATTTGGATCTCCGCCGGTTTAACGCCGAGCAGCACCTTGGCGTGTCCCGTGGATAGAGATCCCTCACGAACGAGATTTTGGATCTCTCGCGGTAAGGTCAAAAGACGAAGCGAATTCGCAACGGCGGGGCGGCTCTTTCCGAGCGCCTTTGCGAGCTCTTCCTGAGTCAAATCGTTCTCTTTTAAGAGGGTATAGAGAGCCTCGCTTTCTTCCATCGGATTCAGGTCTTCGCGTTGGAGGTTCTCAACGAGCGCGATTTCCCTTCTTTCCTTTTCCGAAACGTCCTTTACGATCACGGGGACTTTTTCGAGCCCCGCTTTTTTCGCCGCGCGGAAACGCCTTTCTCCCGCAACGATCTCGTAAAAATCGCCGCGTTTTACAACCACGAGGGGCTGCAAAATGCCGTGCGCGCTGATCGACGCCGCAAGCTCTTCGAGAGCTTCTTCGCCAAATGTCTTACGCGGCTGCCCGGGATTTGCCCGAACGGAAAGGATCGGAACTTCCGTAATCCCTTCTTTGATCTTGCCCTTTTCGTCAAACGTTTCGATCTCGGGGCTTTCCATTTCGCGCATATCCGAGATAAGCGCCGCAAGCCCTCTTCCCAATCTGTTTCCTGCCATTTTCATTTCCTCTTGCTCTCTTTTGCCAAAAATTCCTGGCTTGCGCGCTGATACGCGACCGCACCGGCGCAACGCTTGTCATACAAAACGATCGGTTTCCCGAAGCTCGGAGCTTCCGCGAGGCGGACGTTTACGGGGATCTTGGTCGAAAGAAGCCGATTCCCGAAATACTTCTCCACCTCTTCCGCCACTTGCTGATGGAGCTTGTATCTGCCGCTGTACATCGTCAGAAGGACGTGTCCCACCGAAAGTTTCGGATTCAGAAGTTTTTTGATGATCTTAATACTGTCCAATAGCTGGGCAAGCCCTTCCATCGCGTAAAACTCACACTGTATGGGGATCAAAACGCTGTCCGCCGCGACCATACTGTTGATCGTGATCAACGACATAGACGGCGGGCAATCGAGGAAAATAAAATCGAATTTTCCTTTGAGCGGCTCGATCGCTTTTTCGAGAACTTTCTCGCGATTGGGCATATCGTTCATCTCCATTTCGATCGCGGATAGGTCGATCGAAGAAGGAATGATCGAAAGATTCGGCATCTCGGTTTCTCGTATGAGTTCTTTGTTCAAAGCGTCCGTTTTGCCGCAAAGAACGCTGTAAATATTGAGAACGGGGCGAACGTCCCTTTTCCCGTATTCGTTTACGAATTCCACGTGTTTTTTAACGCCGAGTCCCGTCGTGGCGTTCCCCTGCGGATCCATATCCACGATCAAAATCTTCTTACCTTCTTTCGCTAGGCAAGCGCCGAGATTGATGCAGGTCGTCGTTTTCCCAACGCCGCCTTTTTGATTGATGATCGCAATAATTTTCGTTTTCATTGGTGTTTCCCCGAATACTCTAACATTGTAACATAGAACAAGTTAGTATTTCAATCATTATTTTCCGTCGCAGCTCCGCCGCTTTCCGCCGCGATCTTTTTCAGACGCAGAAAATTCTCCGCGCAAATCTCCGTATCTCGAAGAGCGCGGTGCGCGCCCGAAGGGTCGATGGAAAAATAGGAAGCCACCGTAACTTGCTTATGGTTTTCCAAAAAGGGCAAATAGCGGCGGGAAAGCCGAAGCACGTCCACAAAATCGTTCGTCAGCCGTTTGCCGAGATAAAAAGACAGCTCGTCGTATAAAAAATTCACGTCGAAATTGACGTTATGCCCCACGATCACGTCCTGCCCGACAAAGTCGTAAAACTCGGAAAGGACGGGGATCCGATCGGGCGCGCCTTTGACCATCGCGTTCGTAATGCCCGTCAGCTCAGTAATAAAGCGGGGGATCGCGTAATGCGGCTTGATCAAGGAAGAAAAGGAATCCACTTTCTCGTCCGCGCGATATTTCAAGGCGGATACTTCGATGATCTCCGCGCCTCCGCCGAAAAGTCCCGTCGTTTCGATATCCACGACGGTAAAATCGCTCGGGAAAGAAAATAAGCTCTTCCCTTTGTACTCTCTGCTTTTTCCTCTTTCGTTCATATGAAAAGTATAGCACGCTCCCCTTTGAAACACAATCCTTTCGTCATTGTCCTACGCAGGATCATCCCTTTTCCGTCCACGCTCGAAGGATCAATCGTAATGGAATTTCCTCCGCTTGATCAAAAGGAAGAACGCCGTCAGGATCCCCGCCATCAGTTCGGCGGCAACGACGGACATCCATATTCCCCTCACGCCCCAAAAGCGAGGGAATAAAAGGATCGCCGCAACTTGGAAAACGAGCGTTCGAAGAAAGGAGATCAGAGCGGAAGTCAAGCCGTCGTTTAAGGCGGTAAAAAAACCGGAACCGAAAATCGCGAATCCCATCGCAAGGAAAGAAAGCGAGAAAATGCGGAAGCCCGATTCCGTCAGGCGAAGAAGTTCGGCGTCATACCCGACGAAGATCTTTGCCAAAGGATAGGTAGCCGCCTCGGCAAGCCCCGTCATTAAGGCGCCGAACACCGCGATCACGGCAAGGCTCTTTAAGAAGAGGCTGCGAAGCTCCGAGTGATTCTCCGCACCGAAATGAAAACTGACGACGGGTGCCGTTCCCATCGAATAGCCGAGAAAAACGGAGGAAAAGATAAAGCTGACGTACATCATAACGCCGTACGCGGCGACTCCGTTTTCCCCCGCGTATTTCAAAAGCTGCGCGTTATACAAAATCCCCACGACGCTCATCGAAACGTTGCTCATAAACTCGGAAGAACCGTTCGCCGTCGCTTTCAAGAGCGCGCGCCACGACCATTTCGTTTTGCCGAGGCGAAGGAGCGAGGAATTGCGCGAGAAGAAATAAAAGATCGGAATCACGCCGCCCACGAACTGACTGACCGCCGTGGCGATCGCGGCGCCGGCAAGCTTCCACTGCGCGGGAAGAAGCGCGACGAGAAGATAATCCAAAAGCATATTCGCAAGACCCGAGGAGAGCGTTACCGCCAGCCCGAGACGCGGCTTCTCCGCCGTAACGAAAAACGCTTGAAAAAAGATTTGCAAAACGTAAAACGGTAACCCGATCAAAACGATCTTTCCGTAATACGCCGCCGCGGAGAGCATCTCCCCTTCCGCTCCGAGAAGCGCCGCGATCGGACGCATAAACAAAATCGCGATCACGGCGATCACCGCGCCCGCACCGAAGGAAACGTACACGAAAAGAGAGAAACGCTCGTTCGCAAGCTCCTTTTTCCCCTCTCCGAGCAATTTCGCAACGATGGCGGAGCCGCCCGTTCCGAACATAAAACCGACCGTGGCGAGGACCATCAAAAACGGCATTATGAAATTGACCGCCGCAAAGGGCGTCTTGCCCGCGAAATTGGATACGAAAAAACCGTCCACGACGGAATAAACCGACGTAAAAACCATCATCGCGATGGACGGAAGCGAAAATCGAAGCAACCGCTTATAGGAAAAATGATCGGATAGTTTGATAGGAGACTTGCGCATGGTTTTACCGAAACGAAAAGATCGACCCTCGTTTCACCCTTAATCATAAAGAATCGGAAAACAAAGGTCAAATACTATCGCGATAAAAAGGAAATAGTTCAGATGATAAAAAAACGCAACGGCGAAACAAAACGGAAACTTCCCGAATTCTTTTGATCTTGCAGCAAAACCCCCTGCTTTTCGTTTCCCGGCGCATCGTATGACCCGGAATCCTTTTAATCATTCGCGATACGCTCGACTTCGCATTCTTTCGAATGCTCCGCTCGGTATGACAATCTATACTGTCATTCCGAGGTATCCGAGGAATCGCCGATTATTCTTCCCTTCCCTGACGGGCTTTAATTATTATTTGTCATTTTGAGCTTGTCGAAAAATCGCCGTACCGGAGAATGCGGGAGCATTCGTAGGTCCGCGTAGAGGCAAAGCCTCATAGCGCGCTTGCCGAGGAATCGCCGATTATTCTTCCCTTCCCTGACGGGCTTCCCTTCATTTGCCGTTCCGCGTTTGCCGAGAAACCGCACCCGACTTTCTATAATTCGCGATACGCTCGACTTCGCATTCTTTCGAACGCTCCGCTCGGTATGACAATCTATACTGTCATTCCGAGGTATCCGAGGAATCGCCGCTTACTCTTTCCTTCCCTGACGGGCTTTTCATATTGTCATTCCATACCGCAAGTCCGCGTAGAGGCGGAGCCTCATAGCGCCGCACCCGCCTGCTCGGAATAGCGAGTCTATTCGAGAAATTCGACGAAGAAGTTTCTGCTTTCCCGCGCTGCCTTATACGCCGCTATACGCGGAAAAGCCACCGTCCACGGGAATCACGGTTCCCGTAACGAAACCGCTTGCCGCGTCGCTTGCGAGGAAAAGAAGGCAACCGATCAAGTCGCTCACCTCGCCGAACTTTTTCATAGGCGTGGCGGCGAGGATCTTGCCCGTGCGCGGCGTGGGCGCGCCGTCTTCATTAAAAAGGAGCGCGCGATTTTGATTGGTCACGAAAAAGCCCGGGGCGATCGCGTTCACGCGGATGCCGCAAGGGGCAAAATGAACGGCGAGCCACTCGGTAAAATTCGAAACGCCCGCTTTCGCCGCCGAGTAAGCGGGGATCTTGGTCAAGGGGCGGAAGGCGTTCATCGAAGAAATATTGATGATATTGCCGCCACTTTTGACCATATCCGCGGCAAACGCCTGCGTAACGAGAAAAGCGCTCGTTATATTTAAGTCGAACACGAATCGCAGCCCCTCTTCGCTGAGGGCGAAAAAGTCTTTGATCCCTTCGAGGTCGGGCGTCATCGTTTCGTTTTCCGTCGTAGCCTTAGGAGAATTTCCGCCCGCGCCGTTGATCAAAAAGTTGACCGCGCCGAACGCGCCGTTGATTCTTTTTTTCGCTTCGGCGATACTGTTTTTATCGAGGCAGTTGCATTTTACGGCGATCGCATTCTCTCCGATCTCGTCCGCCACGGCTTTCGCCGCCGCCTCGTTTATATCGAGAAGCGCCACTTTCGCGCCGCATTCCGCAAGGGCACGCGCAAACGCACCGCAGATGACGCCGCCGGCGCCCGTAATCGCAACGACTTTATCCGAAAGATCCACTTGGAAAGGGTTCATATTCGTCTCCTCTTATTTCTTGTTTTTTATTTCGTTTTCCACCGCTTCGAAAAGCCCGGAAAGATAGGTGGCTCCCATCGCCCTGTCGTACAAGCCGTAACCGGGTTTGGCGCTCTCGCCGAACACGTTTCTGCCGTGATCGGGGCGAAGATAGCCGTTAAACTCGCCGCGAACGAGGGCTTTTACGATCGCGTAAATATCGAGATCACCGTCCGCCGTTCGATGCCCGTTTTCATAAAAATCCGTATCGCCGACATATTTCAGCTGTCTCAAATGGGCGAAATGTACGCGATTTGCGTATTTTTCCGCCATTTTGGGGAGATCGTTAAAACGCCCCGCGCCGAGCGATCCGGTACAAAACGTCATTCCGTTTCGACGGTTGGGAACGGCGGCAAAAATCTTATCGAAGTCCTCTTCTCTCCCCACCACTCTCGGCAAACCGAATATATCCCACGGGGGATCGTCCGGGTGGATCGCCATATTGACGTCCGCTTCGTCGCAGGCGGGCATGATCGCCTTTAAAAAATAAACGAGGTTTTCAAAGAGAGTTTCGTGCGACATTCCTTCGTAAGAAGAAAGAAGCGCGGAAAGTTCTTCCTTTCGGTAGCTTTCGTCCCAGCCCGGGAGACGGAGATCTTCCCGATCGAGCTTTCGGAAATCCTTTTCGGAATAAGAAAGCGAAGTCGAGCCGTCCGCGTGAAGATAGGCGAGATCGGTTCGGAACCAATCGAAAACGGGCATAAAATTATAACAAACGCATTTCACGCCCACTTTGCCGCAGTTCAAAATATTTTGCCGATACGCCTCGATATAACGATCGCGAGAGGGGCGTCCGAGCTTGATATCTTCGTGAACGGGAATGGATTCGATCACTTCCATTTCGAGCCCCGCGTCAGCGGCGAGCTTTTTCAGGCGAAGCAGCTTTTCCACGCTCCACACCTCGCCTACGGGCGTGTCGTACACCGCTGTTACGACGCCCGTCATTCCCTGTATCTGCTTGATATAAGAGAGGGGAATACAGTCCGATTCCCCGTACCATCGAAAAGTCAGTTTCATTCTTTTTTACCGTTCTTTACGCCCGCGAATCCCGTTCCGAAATTCAGCGTGCCTTCCACCCTGTCGTCGTTTCCTTCTTTATGGCGCGAGATCTTGATCTTTTCTTCGAGCGCGGCAACGTATTCCTCATCGTTTACGGGAAGTCGGACTTCTTCGCCCCCCTTCCAGCCGGAAAGCTCGATCGCGTTCATCAGTTCCACCCCAAACAAACCTTCTTTTCCGTCCACGAAAAGCTTTTCGCGCCCGAGAACGGCGTTCGTAAAGTTCTGCAAGATCCCAACGTGTTGCAAATTCTTTCCGTCCGTTTCGGGTTCGATGACCTCGCAGTCCGGCGCGCGGAAAGATTCTTTGGACGTTTTCCCGAATTCTTCGGAATCTTGCGCGTTTTTATAGTAAAGTAATTTTTTGTTTTCGCAAAGGAGTTTGCCCTTCGTTCCGCTGATTTCGAAGCGATTCGTTCCGGGAGCTTCGCCGGTCGTCGTAATAAAGACGCCCGACGCGCCGCTTGCGTACTCAAAATAAGCGGTCACCTCGTCTTCCACTTCGACGTCGTGCCATTTCCCGTACTTGCAAAATCCGCGCACGGACGAAGGCATTTCCCCGACGACCCATTGAACGAGATCGAGTTGGTGCGGGCATTGATTGATCAGAACGCCGCCGCCCTCTCCTTTCCAAGTTGCGCGCCAAGAGCCGGAATCGTAATAATTTTGCGTGCGGAACCAATCGGTTATGATCCAATTGACGCGCTGCAATTTCCCGATCCCGCCCATCGATACGATCTCCTTCATTTTGCGATACAGGCAGTTCGTTCTCTGATTGAACATCATTCCGAAAAGAACGTCGCTCTTTTTCGCCGCTTCGTTCATTTCCTTTACTTGCTTGGTATAAACGCCCGCCGGCTTATCGGTGATCACGTGTACGCCCGCCTGAAAGCAATCGATCGCGATCGCCGGGTGATCGTAATGCGGAGTTGCGATCAAAACGGCGTCGCACAAGCCGCTCTTCAACATTTCTTTATAATCGGAAAAGAAAGCGACGTTTCCTTGTATCTTGCTTCGAACGTTCTCGATCTTAACGGGATTTACGTCGCAAACCGCGGCGAGATAGGCGTCCTTCACGAGGCCTTCCGAAAGTTTCGCCGCATAATAAGAGCCTTGATTACCCGCTCCCACGATCCCGAATCTTACGCTTTTCATTTTACAAACTCTCCTTCTTTTTCTTCGTATCCCGCCTCCTTCAAGATCGCCTTGATCGCTTGAACCGCGGCGTCGAACGCCTCTTCGTTGCTCTCGAAGCGGAACTTCGTTTTCAAAGCCGTTTCGTCCTGAGACGCATAGCCGCGGAAAACTTTCAGATGCGGTTCGACGGTCAAAACTTTATCTCCTTTGATATGATCGCGAACGAGGGCGCGGAGATCGCCGTCTCCGTATCCTGCCGGAACGAGTTCGCCCGTTTCGGAAACGACGTCTTTAATATGGAAATAGAACGCCCTGTCCGCAAGGCAAGAAAGGGTATCCGCCGCCTTTTCGCCGACTTGAATAAAGTTCGCGGGATCGTACACCGAGTAAAGAGCCGGAACCGCGTCCAAAATCTCTTTCGTCCGGGAGAGCGTATCGCCGTAGATCCCCTTTTCATTTTCGTGACACATTCGGATCCCTTCCTCCCGACCGATCTCGGCGGTTTTCTTCATCAGGGATAGAACTTTCTCGCGATCGCCATGCGAATGATAAAAGCTGAACATACGTATATTTTCGCATTCGAAAATGCGAGACAGCCGAACGCCCCGCCTTACGTCCGAAAGATACTCTTCTTCCGAAACCGTAATATCCTTTTTCCCGATCGGAGAACCGAGCGACCAAACGCGAATTCCTTCTTCATCCAAACGCGCTTTGATCTCTTTCGCTTCTTCGTCCGTCAGATCCATTACGTTTTTTCCGTTTACGTTTCTGATTTCGATGAGCGAGATCCCGTTTCTTTTAAGCGCCGCGATCTGCCCTTCGAGGCGATCGTCCGATTCGTCTGCAAACGCACATAATTGAATCATATTGTTTCTCCTTTTTTATTTCCGTTTTGCAAGCATAGAGCGATCAGATCGTCCACGTTTGCCGTTGCGAGGCATTCCACCGCGTCCGCCGCGCCGTAATAGATTTTTACTTCCCCGTTATCTTCGAGGATCATACCGCCCGGGAAGATTACGTTGTTTCTGAATCCGCCTTTCGTTTCGTACGGCGCTTCCGGCGCGAGAAGCGGCTGATCGCATATTCCGATGACCTTAGACGGATCGACTAGATCGAGAAGCATAATACCCGCGAAATACTCTTTGCCCCACTTTCTTTCCCAACCGTTCTTTTTCGCTCGAACGGCGCGAACCGCGTGGAAGGTCGTAAGCCAACCCTTCTCCGTCTTTACGGGCGGCGCGGCGGGACCGACTTTTGCGTTTACGAAAGGCAGCGTCTCGCAGGGAAGCACGAGCTTCGTATTCCCCCAATATACAAGATCGGGCGAATCGGAGCACCAAACGTCGAATTTATCGTACCCGATCGAGTACACGGGGAACGGGCGCTCGAGCCTCATAAATTTACCGTTTATCTTTTCGGGAAACAGAACCATATTTCGGTTATCCGGCGCGCTCATGGACAAGATGTCGAAAGAGCGAAACTCGGCGTCCGTTCGCGCGATGCCCCCTCGGATCCCGTGGCGCGTGTCAACGGCGAAGCAAACGTAGATCTCTCCGTCTATTACCTGCAATCTGGGATCGTAAATGCGCGTGATCTCTCCCTTCTCGCTCTTCTTGATATTGAATCGGGGCTCGGGGTCCACTTCCCATCGGATCCCGTCCGCGCTTCTAGCAAGTCCGATACTCGTTCCCGCGAGATTATGGCTTCCGCGCGGCGAGGAATAATCGTTTCGGAAAAGCATAAAATACGTTCCGTTTATTTTTTGGACCCCGGCGTTAAACACGAGATCCGCGTCGTACGGAACGTCCTTTTGAGATAAAACCGGATTGAATTCCGACCGATAAATGCAAGGCGCGCTTTTTAAGATCATAGCTCGATCTCCTTTACTTTTTTATTCTATCGATATTATAATGAAATAAAAGCACAAAAACAATGTCAATTCTTGCTTAAAAACGGCAATAATAGCACGAAATTATGAAATTGAAAATTCTTTACTATCGATATCACGACGAAAGCTCCGTTCAAGAAATCCGCGCTTCGCACATTCCCTATTACGACCTTACGCTCGTACTTTCCGGGCGCCTTTTGTATCGGATCAACAATCGCGCTCTGACCCTTCGGGAAGGCGCGTTCGTTTTAATGCCGCCGGGGAGCAAGAGGGAGCGTTTTGCGCTTTCCGAGCAAACGACGTACGTCAGTTTCAATTTTACGACGGACGATCCCGTCCCTTTGCCTCTTACGGCGGAAAACGCCCTCGGCAGAGAAATCCCGTTTATGATCCACGCCTGCAACGAGATCCATCGCGATGCGGACGGAGACTCCGCCGCCGCCTTCGAATCCCTTACGCAAGCTGTGATTTCTTCGCTTCTTTCCTCTCTTTCCAAAAACAAAAACAGCGACGTGACGACCGCCGTTCTCTCCTTTATTCGCGCGCATTATGCAAGCAAGCTGACTTTGCGGGCGATTTCGGGCGAAGTCGGCTATTCGCCCACTTATTGCGACGCTGTATTCAAAAAGGACGTAGGGGAATCCATCGTTCGCTATTTGATCGATTATCGGATCGAAAAGGCGAAAGAATTTTTGATCGAAAACGTTCTCTCCCTTTCCTCGATCGCCGAGCGAACGGGGTTTTCCGACCCGAACTATTTTTCTCGGCAATTTCGCCGCCGAACGGGCGTTTCTCCCGCCGCCTTTCGAAAGCGCTTTAATAAATAAGAAATATATTTTAATAAATAAGAAATAAATTTCACAATTTGCCCGCCCTTGATTTGTACGCGCAAGAAAACTGTGTTATAATAGAATCCGAAGGTGATAAAAATGAAAAAATTCAGTTTCAAACGCACAATGGACGCCGTGGGCGGCTTTATCGTAAAATACAAAATCGCGTTCGCGGTCATTTTCGCCCTTCTCGCGGCTTTTTCCGTTTACGGCCTTACTCAAACCAATATCAACAGCGATATTATGAGCTATCTGCCGAAAGGAACGGACACATATGACGGCAGCTCGTTTTTCTCCGAAAACTTCTATTTGGAAAGCAACGCGGTTTACGCCGTAAAGGGAACTTCCGTTACGTACGACCAAATGAAAGAGGCGGTAAACAAAGCGAAAGAAAACGAACACATCAGCAGCATTTTATGGCTCGGAAGTATGGACGAGATCTCATACAAAGGGATCAAACTCTCCGATCCGCTTTCCTTAATGGAAGGGGGCGACGAGGCGAAAGAGAAACTGCAAAACCTTTTTTATAAAGACGGGAACTATATGATGATCGTCAGCCTGGACGTCGGATCGAGTACCGACGAAGCGGGCGAAGCTCTCCAAGCGGTAAACGACGCGCTTTCCCCTTACGAATTC
This sequence comes from Christensenella sp. UBA4247, assembly GCA_002395405.1. Taxonomy (GTDB): domain Bacteria; phylum Bacillota; class Clostridia; order Christensenellales; family CAG-1252; genus CAG-1252. The sequence continues at coordinate 14,699 of DGWX01000002.1, read as the reverse complement.
GTGGCGGGAGGAACGGCGCCGATGTCGAGGCGCGTTTATAACGACGCGATCTCCGAGCTTCCGATCTATCTTTCGATCGCGATCGCGCTCGTGTTCGTGATCTTGTTCCTCGTCAGCGCGAACTGGCTGGAACCCGTCGTATTTATGCTGACGATGGGCGTATCGATCTTGATCAATATGGGAACGAACTTTTTCTTCCCGGAGATCAGCATCATAACCTTTTGCGCGGCGAGCATCTTGCAGCTCGCGCTGGCGATGGACTATTCCATTTTCCTGACGCAAATCTTTTCGGAAGAAAAAAAGAGAGGGCTTCCCGTTAAAGGCGCGATGATCTCCGCGATCGGAACGACCTTTAACACCGTTCTCGCTTCCGCTCTGACGACAATGGGCGGTTTTGCCGCCTTCTTCGTAATGAGCTTTACGCTTGGGGCGGACCTCGGCGGCGTTTTGATCAAAGGGATCTTCCTCGCGATGCTGACCGTTATCGTTCTTCAACCCTGCCTTTTGATCCTACTCAACAAACCGATGGAAAAAACGGAACATAAAAAGCTCGTGGATATCCGTTTTAAGAGCGTTGCGAAATTCAGCGTTCGCCACAGGATCATTATCGTTATCCTTTTCGCGCTTTTACTCGTTCCCGCTTTTATCGGGCAATATTTCCTTCCCCTTTCCTACCTCAATTTCCTGCCGAAAACGCAGGGCGACCCCGACCTCGTGGCGTACGTATCGGATACGAGCAATCAGATCTTCCTCGCCGTTCCGGTGGACGAAGCCGATCCGAAAAAGAACGTAACGTTCGTGGAGAAAGTGCAAGCGGTCGAAGGGGTTTCGGGCGTTGCCGGTTATTACGCGTTTCTGCCCAAGCAAGCGTTTGACGAAGAAACGGGGAAACTCAAGATCGGCAGCGGGTCGCTCGAAGCGGACAGCGTTAAGATCGGAAAAAGCGCAGGCTATATATCGGACAGCGGCTATACGATGTATATGGTTTCGCTTTCGCAAGAATACGGCGTGGAATCCACGGGCGCAACGGAGATCTTGAATCAGGTCAAAACCCTCGCGAAAGACACGTTCCCTTCCCGATGCTACGCAACGGGCGTCGTACAGGCGGTGGCGGATTTCCGCGTCCTTACGCCGCGCGATTTCAGGTGGATCACGATCATCTCGGTCTCGGTCATTTTCGTCGTTCTCATTGTGTCCTTAAAAAACTTGACCTATCCTTTCCTGCTCGTCCTTTTGATCGAACTCGGAACTTGGATCAATTTCAGCATCAGCACGATCTTCGGGCAGTCCTTGAACTTCCTCGCCTATATCGTCGTGGGAGCGATCCAGCTCGGCGCGACGGTGGATTACGCGATCCTCGTAACCAACCGCTATCGGGCGCTCAGAAAAGAAGGAAAAGACCCGATGATGGCGTCTTACGAAGCGGGAACGCAATGTACGATGAGTATTTTGACTTCGGCGAGCATCCTCGTTGCCGCCTGCGCGAGCGTTACGATCATATCCTCGAACGCCGTTATCAAAGAGATCACTTCGATGTGTATGCGAGGCGCCGTGATCAGCACGTTGCTCGTTTTATTCGTTCTTCCGAGTCTTCTTGCCTGCACGTCGCAAATGCGCAAGCGCGCGGCGGAAGCGGGCGGGCTCAACAATCTGACCAAAGAATTCGTCAAAAACGCAAACGAACATATTTTATTCTCTTCCCGACTCGCCAAAGCGAATCTCAGGCTTAAAAAACAAAAGCTCATCAGGGCGGACGAAAACGCGGAGGACCTCGGCGCGCGCGGACTTGTCATTCTGCAAAAGAAAAAGGGTTACCGCTTTAATTCGGATAGCGTTTTGCTCGCGAATCTTGCGAATTTCTCCGAAGGAGACGCCGTTCTCGATCTCGGATGCGGATCGGGCGTTATGAGCCTTCTCGTTGCGGCGAAAAAAGGCGCGCGCGTAACGGGGATCGACGTGCAACCGTCCTTTTCGGATATGGCGGAAAGGTCCGTCAAAGCAAACGCAATGGATCACCGCGTAACGATACTCGAAGGAGACGTGCGCTCCCTTTCTTCCCTTCTTTCTCCTTCCTCTATGGACGGCGTTATCGCCAATCCGCCCTATTTCAAAGCGGGTGCGGGCGAAACGAATAAAGACGAGGAATCCGCGATCGCGCGGCACGAGATCAAAGGAACGCTGGAAGACTTCGTTAAAGGAGCGGCGTTCGCCTTAAAAGCAAACGGAAAAGGCTATTTCATCATTCCTTGCGAACGGGAAACCGAGCTTTTCCGCTACTTCCGAGAAAACGGGCTTTCTCCCTTTGAAAAGATCTATCTGACGAGTTCCGCCGAAAAGGCGCCGGATCGCGTCATCGTGGGATTCGTTCAAGGAGAAGCGGAAAGTCTTTCCGAACGCATTTTGATCACGCAAGACGAAAACGGAAAACCGAGCAAGGAGGTTTGGGAACTGTACCGCTCGTAATTATGGCACTTTATATCGTCGGAACACCCATCGGGAATTTGGGAGATATTACAAAGAGGGCGGAAGAAACCCTTGCCAAGGTCGATTATATCGCCTGCGAAGACACTCGCCATACGGCGATCCTTTTGTCGGCGCTCGGTATCAAAAAGCCTTTGATCAGCTACTATAAGCAAAAGGAGCAAGAGGGAGCGGAAAAGCTCGTCTCCTATCTTTTGCAAGGGAAAGATGTCGCCCTCGTTTCCGACGCGGGTATGCCGGTCATTTCCGATCCCGGCGCCGTTCTCGTAAGAAAGGCGAGAGAAAGCGGGATCAAGATCGAAACCGTTCCGGGACCCACGGCGGTAACGACCGCCGCCGCCCTCGCGGGAGCGGACGGAGGCTTCGTGTTTATCGGGTTTCTGCCCGAAAAGCTGTCGGACAAAAAAAAGAAGATCGCGCCCTTCGTTTCCTCTCCCCTGCCCCTCGCTCTTTACGCCGGTCCGCACGACGTAAAAAAGATCCTCGCCTTTTTATTCGACGAACTCGGAGACAGAAAAGCGAAGCTCGTAAAAGAATTGACCAAGATCCACGAAAGCGTGATCGAGATCTCGCTTCGAGAGGGGATCTCGGAAGAGCCGCGCGGCGAGTACGTCATTCTCGTGGACGGCGCGGAAGAAACGTCTCCCAATCTTTCTCTCTCCCCGGAAGAGCATCTTTCTTTGTATCTTTCGCAGGGAATGGACAAAAAAACGGCGATCAAAAAGGTCGCCGCCGAGCGGAACGTCCCGAAGGACGAAATTTACAAATTGACTCTGAAATAAAGATTATTTTTTGCGCCTTTCTTCGAAATCTTCAAACACCTTTCGATAGCTGCCGTCTTCGATCGCGCGCAGCCAATCTTGGTTCGAAACGTACCATTCGACAGTCTTTCGGATCCCCTCTTCGAAGGAAGTTTCGGCGTAAAATCCCAGCTCTTTTTCGATCAGGTCGGGGCAAACGGAGTAACGGCGATCGTGGCAAACGCGATCTTTCGCAAATTCGATTTCGCCTTGACGGAGCGCCCGAACGATCAGCTGAACGACTTCGAGGTTGCTTCTCTCGTTTCGCGCGCCGACGTTATACACTTTCCCTTCTTTCCCCTTTTCGAGTATCAATCCGATCGCGCGGCAATGATCGCGAACGAACAGCCAATCGCGAACGTTTTTTCCGTCTCCGTAAACGGGGATCGGCTCTTTTCGGAGCGCGCGCGAAATAGAAAGCGGAACGAGTTTTTCCGGGAACTGAAAAGGTCCGTAATTATTCGAACAGCGCGAAACGGTTACGGGAAGATCATACGTTCTGTAATAAGAAAGTGCGATCATATCCGCCGACGCTTTGGAAGAAGCATAGATCCCCGAGGGCATAAGCGGGCTTTCCTCCGTAAAGAAAAGATCGGGCCGATCGAGCGGAAGATCCCCATATACTTCGTCCGTGGATACCTGGTGAAAGCGAGAAACGCCTACCGCGCGGCAAGCGTCCAACAAAACCGCCGTTCCGAGGACGTTCGTCCGCAAAACGGGCGCGGGATCCAAAATCGACCGATCCACGCTGCTTTCCGCGGCGAAATGGACAACGACGTCGGGCTTTTCTTCCGAAAACAGGGAAAACACCGCTTCCCTGTCCGCCACGTCGATCTTTACAAACCTGAAAAGCGGATCAGAAAGAAGAGGAAGGAGCGTTGAAAAATTACCGGCGTACGTTAAACGATCCAAACAAACGATCCGATCCGTCGGATGCGTTTCTTTTAAGTAATAGAGGAAGTTGCTTCCGATAAATCCGGCTCCGCCCGTAACGAAATAAACCATTTTTTATTTTCCCTCTTCCTCTTGCGTTCTTTCCGCGAAAGTCAAAGAAGGATCCTCCGCGTTTCTTTTCAGTATCGCCTTCTTTTTCTTTTTACAAAACAAAACCAACGAGACGTCCGCCGCCACAACGAGAACGACGAGAGAAGAAAGGATCCAGATCGCCGTCAGCTGCCCCGCTGGAAGAGCGGCGGCAAGGAAGAAATAAGGGAGAAAAGCGAAATTTTTCGATTGGAATAGCTTCCTATGAGAAAGGAGAATGATCGCCGCAAACGCGATACCGAGCGCGAGAAGAACGGAAAGCACGATGATGAGCCAAGCGAAGGAATCCTCCTTTTCGGAAGCGGAAACAAACGCGAACGCGTCCAAAGAATCCGCGCGGATCACGGCGAAATCGCCTTCCACGGTATAGCTTGCCTGCTTGATCTCGCTATCGGATACTTTCAAAACCGAAAACGCTTTTCCGCGAAGCGAAAGCGGGATCTCGATCTTAATGAGAACGGGCTCGTCGAGTTCCTCTTCTTCGCCCGACACAAGCAAAGAAACGTCGTACACGGAAGAAAGCGTTTGATCGTCCGAAAGGTATTCGCGAACGCGGGAAACCGTTTGCTCTTTCGCGTCCGAAAGAGAAAGGGTCCCGTTTGGATCCACGCCGCTTTCCGCGATCAAAACCGCCTGCGCTCCCGTTGCGCTTTGCGCCCGAACTTCCGCCGCTTTAAGGGTAAAGGTCGAGGAAACCGCTTCGGCATAGTAATTATCGTCATGGATAAAAGCGGTTACGCGATACTCTCCCGCCGCCGTGGGAAGGAGCTCGGAAGAGGGATAGTTCGCGCCTTGATAGGAAAAGCGAACGGTAACGGCGTCCCCTTCGAGCATTCCGTCGACCGTTGCCGAAGCGGGCGATAGCGCGCCCTGCACGCCGTCTTGCGCCGTTAGGAAGAGAGTCAGCTCACGCTTCGCAACCGTTAAGAAACTTTCGGCATAGAATATCTCGTAATTGTCGGAAGAAAGCCCCGAAAGATCGACGGGGAATTTACCCGCACGCGCTTTTTGCGCGTAATCGCAAGAAACAGCGAGCGTTCCCGAAAGCGCCTCTTGCCCTTCTCCGGGCGCGAAACCTTCGATAGAAGGCGTAAATGCGGGGATCGGGTCTCCGTACGTTATATTTTCGTTTTTCACGCGAACGGTAAGATTCGCCTTTTGAACGGTGATCGGATTTTCATTGTTCGTCAGAACGTAGTTCTCCGCGCCTTCTTCGCATTCCGCAACGAGAACGTAAGATCCCGCGTTTTTGATCGTTTTCCCGTTCTTTTCACGAACGGTGAATCGAAGGGTTTCTCCCGAAACGCCCGTGTCCGCGCTTGCTCTTATCGCGGTTTGAACGGCGCCGTTATATGTATAATTCGCCCTACCCCAACGAACGACGAGCGTCTTTTTCGCGATCTCGAATAAAACGCCGCTTACAAAGCGTATCTCATAATTCTCGGCGTCCTCGGCGCGCGAGAAAGAAAGGGAGCCCAAAAGGATCTCGTATTCGCCCGCGTTCTCCCCGCTTTCACGCGAAAGAGCGCCCGTCAGAGCAAGAGGATCGGCGGAAAGCGCACCCGAAACGGAATAGGTGATCGGGGCGTCCGCTTCTCCGTACGTTTTTCCGAGATCGCGATCGGGCGAAACGGTCAAAGGCGCGCGATCGATCGAAACGCGAATCGTGTCCTCGCCTTCACGGTTTACTAAATATCCGCTTTTTTCGTACGATCTCTCTTTCCCGTCCGTATAGCGGAGCGCATAACGGATCTTATAGTTGCCGCTGTCCGAAACGTTCTTGACCGGAAAGGCAAGCGAGGAAAGCTCTTGTTCCGAGTTATCGTCCTTCCAAAGGAAATAGCGAGCGGTCAGCCCGTTTGCCGAAAGCGCATGTTCGGAAGAAACGGAAATAAGGTGTTCTTCTCCGTCGTAGGTCGCGCCGTAAGACTCGAATCGGGCCTCGGGGGCAAGAAGCTCCCATTCGGCGGTCAAAAGAATATTTCCCGTACTGCCCGCGGGAACGGTCAAAGAAGGAATTTTTTCGCCGCCGTAGATCCAAGAGAGGAAGCGGAATCCGTAGCGCTCGGGCGCGCCGATCGTAAAGCTCTCCGATTCCGCGCTGTACGAAGTCGGATAGGGATTGGAAAGCCCGATCACTTCGTTTTCCGCGTCTTCGTAGGTGATCGTGTACTCGATCGCTCTCCAAAGCGCGGTAAAAATGAGATCCTCGGCGGAAGAAACCCGAACGACGGGTTCTTCTCCGACCGAATAACCTTGCCAACGAACGAATTCATAACCGACGCGCGACGGATTTTCGAGAATGAAATCCTCGTCTTGTACGGAATATGCCGTCGGATTGGAGTTTGAAACGCCCGAAACCCCGTCCGCCGCGGCGGCGTACGTTATAGAATACGTTACTGCGCGCCAAACCGCCGTAAACGCGCGATCGCCCGTTTCTCCCGCTTCAATCTTATAATTTTTGACGGGAGAATCGCCTTCCGAAAGGATCCAGCCCGAGAATTCGTAACCCGCCCTCGCGGGATCCCGCAAAGTCAATCCGAAATCGACCGAATAGGAATCGGGGTTCTGATTAAGGTCAAATTCGCCCGCATACGTGATCGAATAAACGAAACGCTCCCAAACGGCTTCGATGGAAAGGCTTTCGTTTGCGGAATAGATCGCGTCGATCGCGATCGCTTGCTCTTCCCCATAGCGAAGCCAACCGACCTGACGGAAGCGCTCTTTGGTTGGCAAAATATAAGAGGAAAGGAAAACGGATTCTCCGTATCTCTTTTCATACGAGGCGATAAGCGCGCCCTCGTCGTACACGCGGATCACGGCGTTTTTGGCGAAAACGATCTGCCCCGCGCTTTCTCCTTCGGAAGAAAGGAAAAATGCGCCGCCGTTTTCCGCGCAGGAAAGAATGTTCGAAAGGTCGTTATTTTCCTTCTCTTCTTCGCTTTCCGCCTTGGTAAGAACGACCGTTTGCCCTTCCGAATACGCTGTCGCGTCGAGAAGACGAACCGTTACGGGGCTGTCAAGCGCTTCCTTTACGCAGAACCGCGCGCCATCTCCGAGGCAAATCTCGAGAGAGCAAGCGCTATTTCCGAGGTTCAAAAGACTTTCGCTTCCCAAAAGGGAGACCGAAATCGGATCTTGATAGGAAAAACCGAAAAGAGAAACGAGTGTGTTCCGCGCGGTTATGAATTCGCTTACGACCGCCTCGTTTTCCGAAACAACGCTAACGTTCGCCCATTCCGTCGCACCCGAAAGAGTGGCAAAAGACGAAACGTACTTTCGGATCGAGATACGGATATTTTCCGCAAAAAGCGTTCCGCCTTCAAGAACGGTTACGATCCCTTCCGAAAGAGTGGATTCGGGAAGAAGGCAAATCGCGCCGAGCTCCGCCCTGCAATTCGTAAGAGTCAAAGAAGCGTCCGACCCGACGGTCAAACTTCCGCTGCCCGTAAAACAAAGCGCATAACCGTTTAAGTCGATCGCAACGGATGCGTCGGATAAAAAGATCGGAGAAGAAAGGGTATAATCCGCCGATAAATAATAGTTCCCGTTTTCGCTCCCGAGAAGCGTAAGGGGCGCAAATAAAGCGCCATCGTGCGCATGGACGCGGACGCGATCGGACGTCAAAACCGTTCCGTCCGTAAGAGCGATCACGCAATACAGCTCGGCGTCACCTTCGATTAAAGAAAAATCGGAAAACGTCGCCCCGTTTTCTCCTTGCAGCGCGTTTTCGCCCCTGTACCAAGCGTAAGACTCGATCATCTCGATCGGCGCGTTCGTTAAAACGGAAAGATCCGATTCGGTAGGCTGCTTCGTTATACGGTACGCCTCCCAAAGAGCGGTAAAAACTTTATCTCCGTAAGAGCCGGCGGGAATAGACGCGGCGCCTTCCGCAAAGCCTTCCCACCCACCGAACGCATAGCCCGCGCGCGAGGGATCGGAAAGAAGGATCTCTCCGCTTTCAACCGTATAGCTTACGACGTTTTCATTCAAAACGCCGTCCTCTCCGTTTGCGGCGTTTAGGTAGGTTATCGAATAAACGGTGGGCGTCCAAACTGCGATGAAGGTCTTATCGCCCGAATCTCCGGCAGGGATCGAAAGGGTCGCTTGCGGATCTTCCTCTTCGCTCGCTTTCCAACCGACGAAGGTATAACCCGTCTTTTCGGGAGATTGGAGAACGAGATCTTCGGCTGAGATCGCGTAAACCGTGGGATTGGGGTTCGAAACGCCGTTTACGCCGTCTTCCGCGCCGCTATACGTAATCGAATAGGATGTCGCGAGCGCGAGCTGCCCGTTCGGCATAAGACAAACCGCGGCGGTCGATACGGTGGAAATAAAGGAAGCGGGATCGTTCAAAGAAGGATCGGAAGAAGAAGTAAAGGTCAAAGAAGTAAGCGCGCTCGTCGCTCCCACGCGATACGCGCTAGACAGCGCGGCTTTCACGTTCAAATGACCGTAGATCACGTTCCCGTTGTTCTTGAAAACGAACGCCTTGATCGAGGGATTTCCGCTAATGATAAAATCCGAGAAAAGATCCGCGTGCGCCGTTTTGAAAACGTCGTCCGCAAGATAAACGAGTTGAACGTTGTTTTGGCTGTCGATAAACTCGTTTCCCTCTTTCAAAGACAGAGAAGCGCCTTTCGTCAGAAGAATCGGATATGCTAAATAACTTTCAAGGCGAACGGTCGCGTTCGTAAGAGAAAGGGAGCCGCCGTCCACCTCGGCGAAAGAGGAAGCGGAAGAATTACAAACCACGGTTACGTTTTGAATAGAAAGCGCGCCGCCGACTGCGAAATAAGAGGAGGAAGAAAGCGTAAGCGTTTCGCTCGATTCCCCGTATATAGAAAGGCTTTTCCCTTCCGATACGGTCGGAATAAAATCTTCAAACGAAAGAGAATGCCCGTTTAGGCAAAGAACGAGATCGCCCGTCATTTCCCATAAAGAGTCGATTCCGATGGAAACGTCCGTTTCAAGGTAAAAAGCGCCCGAATCGGGCAGCAGTTCGGGATCTGTCCATTCTTGGACGATCGAACCGCCGTGTTTATGCAAAGTTACGGGATATAACGAGAGATCGGCGTCCGCGGAATAGGAAGCGGTCAGCAAATACTTGCGTGCTCCGCCCGGGGTGAGCGACCAACCCACGATCTCGTGTTCTTCATCCGTATAAACGCCGCGATAGGCGCTCGGAACTGCCAAAGAATAGCTTTCACCCGCCGCTTTTTCGCCCGTTATAACCAAATTCCCGTCATAATCGTAAAAACGGATCGCAAACGTTTCTTCCGCGCTTGCCTTAGCTCCTGCGAATGAAGATGAGAGGAAGAAGGCGGAAAAAAGCAACAGGATCGCGAAGAAGGCGAGTATCGCTTTCGCGGCCCTTCGATCGGAAGATGGGGAAGAATCAAGCGAAGCATTTTCAAAAATGGGTTTATTCATAAAAAATCCTCATTCGTATTTCGGAAAGATCCGAGAAAGATCGAGCAAAAAAATCACTTCGGTCTAATATTATAATACTATTATAATAGTATTAAATTCAATCCTTTTGCTGCAATTTGAAAAAAAAGAATATCGATTTTCGATCGCGAAAGGCAGAGAAGACGCCCTAAATTAAGAATGATAAAAAGGCTCGGCAATTCAGCCGAGCCCTTTTTTGTTTGAATCGTGATCCGCTTTTCGCGAAACGAGTTGCCTCAGTTCGCAGCAGAAACCGTGTAAACGCCGTTTTCCTCGGAAATTACGTCGCCCGCGAAGTACGCAACGACGCCACCCGTAACGGTGGAGTTTTCGATCGTCACGTTCGCGTTCGCGTCGTCCGAAGCAAGAGAGATCGCGCCGTTTACAGTGGAATTCGTGAACGAGGATCCAACGTTCGAGAAGTAAGCGCCCTTCGTGCTATTGACCGGCAGGTTCAAAGTGGAGCCGACCATCGTCAAAGTACCTCTATTCGTGTTGAACATAGGAACTTCGAGATGAGAGTACTTCTCATAGACGCCGGTATACACGCCGTAATTCGTAACCGGAATATTCGAAACGTCGATCGTCATATTAGAAACCGTCAGGGTCGCATAGTTTTGCATAGCCATTTTAATACCCGTCGCATTCGCCGCAACGATAAACGTGCCGTTCTTTAAGGTAACGACCGATCCATCGCTCCAATGCATCGCCTGCGATTCCGTTCCGGTAGAGCCAACCGCAGGACCGACCACGGTATAGGTCTTACCGTTAAAGTCGATTACTACGTTTTTCGCCTGACCGTCACGGGTCGTAATGCCCGTTCCGTTCGTTACGTTAGTAAGAAGAACGATCTCGTCGCCATTTGCAGCTGCGTCGATCGCGGCTTGGAGAGAAGCATAGCCTACGCTGCCGATTTTGGCAACGGAACCGGCTTCGATCGCAATATATGCCATTTTCCCGTTCTCTTCAAGTTCAACGACTTCGAAGCCGTCTTCCGCTTTAAAATAAGACAATACAGACGTCTCGGAATCGGTTACGCACTTAACGCCGGTGGGAAGAACGATCTTGCCGTTTCCGGTAATAGCATAACCCGCAAGATTCATCGTAAAGGTTCCGCCCGAAACAGCGATCGCGGCATCTCTGCTTTTTGCAAAGATAACGTCCATCGGAAGCGAAACGTTTTGCGTTAAAGTAAACGCTTCTCCGTTTTCGAGCCAGCCGTTTTCGAAGACAGCATAGAAGTTATGCGCTTCGCCGAAATAGGAAATATTGCTGACTGCGGGTTTGATCAAATAAATTCCGTCGCCCTCTTCTTCGATCAAGAAATGTTTCAAGTTCAAGAGCGAGAGCTGCGCTTCGGTAAGAGGCATACGGATCGCATTGTTGGTTCCGGTAAGATCGATCTCATAGGTCTTGTCATTGCCGTTTACACCGTCCAAAATAACCGTATCCGAAACAGTAACGGTGTTTTCGCTTGCCGCATATTGGAAGGCGATCCAATATTCCGGCGTATAGGTTTCTTCCGCGATGATTGTAGAGCCGGTGATCGTTAAGACGTTGTTCACTCCGTACTCACCTTCCTCAGCGCCCGTGAGACTGCCACCGTCAAAAACGATAGTCGAGAACGCATAAGTATGATCGCTCGTTCTGTTGATTCCGTACAAGGTGCTGTTGATTACGGTAAAGGCGGAATCGTTGCAGTACGCATTGATCGCGCCCCACGCTTTGATATAGGAATCTTTTACGGTCAACAAGTTGTTCTTTGTTCCACCTACATAGTTTACACCATACAGAACAGCGTCGATCGTAACGTTATCGAGCGTAATATCCGAGCCGGTTGCGGCATTGAAAATGTTAACGCCACGTTCCGCAACGGACGAGATCATGGAAAGATCGTAAATCTTCAAGGTTACATTTGCGGTCGTTACGTTCAAAATCCTCGTTCCGTTGCTGGTAATCGTTTTATTGTTACCTTTGATAACAAGGTTGTGATCGACCGCGATCGCATTTGCTGCCGTGAAATTGTTTTTGATAAACACAAACGAAGCGCCCGCTTGAAGAGCTTGGGTCAATTCCGCTTCGGAACCGACTGCCCAATAGGTAGCAACTTTGCTTGCGCCTTCCGCTTGAACGGTGATCGTTTCCGCGAGGTTTGCTCCAAGGGTTACGACCGCGTTTTCACCGGGATAGAAGCAGTTATCAATGATAATGCCGTCTCCGGTAATGTCGCAGCCGTTATTATTGAATACATAAGGAACGGCTTCCGCCATCGTTGCCTTAATAACGGCTCCGTCCGCCACATCGAGATAACCGCTCTTGATATAGATCGCGGAACCGCCTTCCACGTAAGCGCCGGAAGCAACGTTCCAAGCGGCGAAGCCTGCGCCGTAAATCGCCGAAGACGCACCGTACTGTTCCGTTCCGTTTGCGTACAATTTCGCAGTCGAAGCAACGTTAAACTTCGCAACGGAAGCAATGGGTTCATCGTTCACTACGTCACCGTCATGTTTGGCAACGGTACCGTTGATATAAAGCGCTCCGTATCCACCGATAACGGTACCTTCCGCATTTACGACGGCACCGTAAGCGCTCGTTCCGTTTCTCGTGATCATTGCGCCGTAACCTTCGAGGTTTTCGATCGTTACGTTCTCTCCGATATTCAAAACGCTGTAATTCGCTTGCGCAGCGTCGGTCGAACCATAAAGTCTGATCAACGTGCTTTGGTTCGTTCCGGAGATCTTTCCTTTGCCTTTCAAAGTCAAGGAACCGCCGTTTATATTGAACGCGGTTTGACCGTTCGCGGCGGTAAGCGTATAGCCGTTCAAATCAAGCTCGATCGCTTTATTGATCGAAACGACTTGATCGATGGTAAAGCTCGCTCCGATCGTAACGGTCGCGTCTTTTCTGACGGCGTTTACAAGCTCCGCATAGGTTTTTACGGTGTTCGCAATCTCCGCGCCCACAACTTCGACTTTGCTTTCGTCACCGCCGATGTTAACGATTTCTACGTTGCTGTTTACCGCGTTGACCTCAACTACGTCCGCTTCGGTGTTCTTAACTTCGATCGCAAAGGTCTTGGTAACGGTTTCACCTTGCGCAACTTCGCGAGCCGCCTCGGTAACGACGACTTTATCTACGACGAGATTTGCCGCGTTCTCAACGACGACGTGGGTATCCACAGGGACTTCGACCGGCGCTTTCTTAACGTTGATCGCAGCCATTTCCGCCGTTTTCGCGATTACTTGCGCGTTCTTATCTTCTTCGGAGAGGGTCGTATCCGCTTCGATCTCCGCGATCTCCGCTTTCTTCGCTTCTACCGCGGCGATTCTTGCGTTCGTGTTCGCGATCCTTTCCGCGGAAAGTTCGTCGATATCCGTTTCACCGGACGCGATCTCTGCTTTCAAATCGGTTGCGGTTTTGCCCTCGATCTTATAGAGGTAGAAGGCAACGTCGTTTTCAATATGCAAGCTGCTGGAATAAGCGGCGAGGTTAACGGTCTTGCCTTCGTAGGTATAGCCGTTTACACCCGCAACTTTAACGTTTCCGTTCGGCGCTTGTACCGTAATGCCTTCCACGGTGTAAAGCGTTCCGTTTGCGATTTTGAGGGTCGCTTCGGTCGTAGGCGTTACGAGGCTGATGGAGTTCACCGTCAGTTTATAAGAATTGAGGTTGATGTTTGCCGCGCCGTAAAGGGTAAGATTGAAATCTGCTTGCGCCGCGGTAATATCGTTCATGACTTTTACGGGGTAGCCCGCCGCAACCGCGGTAACGAGTTCTTCGTACGTTGTGACTTCGATGTAATCCGTGGAAATAACTTGTTGACCGGTAATGTCATACACACCTTTAACGATATAACGATCGTAACCGGTAGCAAGAGCCTCACGGATCGCAACGATATCCGCCGAGTTAAAGGCGGTAGAATTGTTTACGTCCGCAGCGGCGGTAAAGAAGTAGGTTTGACCGTCGCCTTTCTTTTCCCAGGCAGTAGCAGCGTCGGCGATCACGTTCAACGTATAACCGACGTTCTTTCTTCTCATTTGATACACGTCGTCCACGTTTACGAATCCGTCGCCGTTTACGTCGCCGAGACCCACGTTATAGGTATAAGTCGCAACGAGATCCGCTTCGTCCATTTCCGCGGTAAACACGGTAACCAAGGTATCACCCTCTTTGAAGCCTTTGGTTGCGAAATAGCGCATCGAGGGAGCCGCGGGAACTTCCGCGCCGACGTACACGTCAGAAACGGTTGCTTCGTCCACAACGGTCAAAACACCCGTATCCTTATTATAAGAGAGATACACCACGTCCGAACCGTAAACGTAAGAGAAGGTAGCAGACGCGGTCGCTTTCGTTACGTTAAAGATCCTCGCCGCAGAGCCCGCAAGATAGTTTTCGGATTCCGCCGTGGAGACAACGACCTTATATTTGCCTTGCTCGGAGGGAGCCGATGCGATAGCGTCGTAATCCTCCGTATTCGCATTGTAAATAAACCAAGCGACAGAAGCCGCAGCGCCGGATTCAACGTCCGTAAGTTCGTACACGATCTTCGCATCGCTCGTTCCGATCGTAACGGATTCGCCGAAGATCGTTTCGATATCTTGATCGTCCGATGCGGGAGTCGAAATCGTAATGGTCGCGGCTTTCTTCGCGATCGTAAAGGTGTACTCCTTCGCGGCAGAGGTTTCATCCGTCCAAACGGTGTTATCCGTATCTTTCAGCGTTACGGTAACGGTTTGCTCACCCGCGAGCGTACGGGTATCGTTTGCGATGGTGTAATACTCGTCATCATCGAGGGATTCTACCGTAAACTCGAAAGTTTGCTCTTCTCCGTTATAAGTATAAGTCGCGTTCGCCGACACGGGGATTTTAATCGCAAGCTTATTGATCGTAAAGGCATAAACTTTCGGTGCGGTGGTGTCGTCC
>DGWX01000008.1 GCA_002395405.1 Christensenella sp. UBA4247 | reverse complement strand
ACCTGACGGGCAAGCAGGATGTGCTCGCGGGTCTGGGGCATGGGACCGTCGGTTGCAGCAACAACGAGAATCGCACCGTCCATCTGAGCCGCACCGGTGATCATGTTCTTAACGTAGTCCGCGTGTCCCGGGCAGTCAACGTGTGCGTAGTGTCTCTTTTCGGTCTGGTATTCAACGTGCGCAGTGTTAATCGTAATACCACGTGCTTTCTCTTCGGGCGCCTTATCGATTTCGTCGTACTTCATGGAAGCCGCGTTACCCTTATTAGCACAGTACATCGTGATAGCTGCTGTCAAGGTCGTCTTGCCGTGGTCAACGTGACCAATGGTTCCGACGTTAACGTGCACTTTGCTTTTGTCAAACTTTTCCTTTGCCATTGTTAATTATCCTCCTAATTACTTTTAACAATATATTTTTGAAGCAGCTATCGCTGCAACTTTTTTAATTATACTACTTTACTTTGAATTTTGCAACAACACTTTCGGGAGCGAGGTCGTAATGTTTGAACGCCATTACGAAGTTACCGCGCCCGGCAGTCGCGCTACGCAACGTGGTCGCGTAACCGAACATTTCGCCGAGAGGCACTTCCGCTTCGATGGATTGGATCGCGCCGTCCGACTCCATCGCCTTGATCTTGCCGCGGCGCTTGGAGATCGTGTTCATAACTTCGCCGAGATATTCTTCCGGAACGGTGATGTTTACCTGCGCGATCGGTTCGAGAAGCGCGGTTCCTACCTTTTCCATTGCGGCTTTGAACGCCATGGAACCGGCAAGTTTGAACGCGAGCTCGGACGAGTCGACCTCGTGGTAGCTACCGTCGTAAATACTGACGTGGAAGTCGAGAACTTCATAGCCGAATTGACCGGTCTTGGAAGCTTCCGTAATTCCGTCGATAACAGCGGGCAAATATTCCTTCGGAATGGATCCACCCACGGTATCGTCTTCGATCACGAGTCCGGAACCGGGTTCGCCCGGGGTAACTTTGATCTTACAGTGACCGTACTGACCGTGACCGCCGCTCTGACGAACGTACTTTCCTTCAACGTCGCACGCGCCTTTGAAGCGCTCTCTGTACGCAACTTCGGGCTTGCCGATGTTCGCTTCGACGTGGAACTCACGGACGAGACGATCCATAATGATTTCAAGGTGCAACTCACCCATACCCGCGATGATGGTTTGTCCGGTTTCTTTATCGGTATAAACGCGGAACGTCGGGTCTTCTTCGGCGAGCTTTTGGATCGCAACCGCCATTTTGTCCTGACCGGCTTTGGTCTTGGGTTCGATCGCCTGCGTAATAACCGGCTCGGGGAAGGTCATTTCACCGAAAGCGATGGGGAACTTCTCGTCGCAGAGGGTGTTACCCGTCGTCGTGTTCTTCAAACCGATAACCGCACCGATGTCGCCGGTGGAGAGGCTGTCAACTTCCTTACGATCGTTCGCGTGCATACGCAAGATACGGTTGATACGCTCACTCTTGCCTTTGTTTGCGTTCAAAACGCTGTCGCCGCTCTTCAAAACGCCGCTGTAAACGCGAATGAAGGTCAACCTTCCGACGTAGGGGTCGGTCATGATCTTAAACGCAAGCGCGCTGAACGGTTGATCGTCGCTCGGGAGGCGGGACAAAACTTTGTCGTGATGATCGGGATCGATACCTTCGGTCGCGCCGATATCAAGCGGAGAGGGAAGATAATCCACGATCGCGTCGAGAAGAGCTTGAACACCCTTATTCTTAAAAGCGCTTCCGCAGAGAACGGGGACGATTTGGTTCGCGATAACGCCCTTACGGAGCGCCGCTTTCAGCTCGGGAACCGTAATTTCCTCTTCCATGATGAACTTTTCCATAAGCGCGTCGTCGCATTCGCAGATCTTTTCGACAAGCTCTGCTCTCGCTTGCTCCGCCGCTTCCTTCATATCCGCGGGAACGTCCACGACGTCGAACACTTTGCCGTCGTCATTCTGGTACACGTCCGCCTTCATATTAAGAAGGTCGATAATGCCCTTGAATTCCTTGGCTTGTCCGATCGGAAGCTCGAAAGCGACCGCATTCGCGCCGAGTCTCTTTTTCATCATTTCGATAACGCGCGGGAAGTTCGCACCCTCGATATCCATTTTGTTTACGAACGCGATACGGGGAACCTTGTACTTCGTGGCTTGGCGCCAAACCGTTTCGGATTGGGGCTCAACGCCGCTCTTCGCGCAAAAAACCGCGACCGCGCCGTCCAAAACGCGGAGCGAACGCTCGACTTCGACGGTAAAGTCCACGTGTCCCGGGGTGTCGATCAGGTTGATCGCGCAATCTTTCCAAGTAACGGTCGTTGCGGCGGAGGTAATGGTAATACCACGCTCCTGCTCCTGCTCCATCCAGTCCATCGTGGCGCCGCCTTCGTGCACCTCGCCGATCTTACGGGTCTTTCCGGTGTAATAGAGAATACGCTCCGACGTGGTCGTTTTGCCTGCGTCGATATGCGCCATAATACCTATATTTCTCGTACGTTCAATGGGGTAATCTCTCATTTTCTATCCTACCAACGATAATGAGCGAACGCCTTGTTGGCTTCCGCCATACGATGCATTTCGTCTCTCTTCTTTACTGCGTTTCCTACGCCGTTCGACGCGTCCATAAGCTCGCCGGCAAGTCTTTGATCGCTCGTCTTCTCGCCGCGCTTTCTCATAAAGGTAACGAGCCAACGAATGCCCAACGTTTGCCTTCTTTCTTCGCGGATCTCCTGCGGAACTTGATACGTCGCGCCGCCGACCCTTCTCGCCTTAACTTCGACCTGCGGCATAACGTTCGCAAGAGCTTTCTTGAAAACTTCCACAGGGCTCGTTCCGGTTTTTTCCTCAACAATATGAAATGCCCCGTAAACGATGGACTCCGCCGTTCCTTTCTTACCGTCAAGCATAATTTGGTTGACGAGTTTGGTTACGACCTTATCGTGATAAATAGGATCGGGGAGCACGTCACGCTTAGGCACACCACTTCTTCTTGGCATACTATATTATCTCCTTATTCTTATAAATTAAAATAGTTGATTATTTAGGTTTCTTTGCGCCGTACTTGGAGCGAGCCTGCTTGCGTTTTGCAACGCCTGCGGTATCGAGCGCTCCACGCACGATATGATACCTAACACCGGGTAAGTCTTTTACCCTTCCGCCACGGATCAAAACGACGCTGTGCTCTTGCAAGTTATGGCCGATACCGGGAATATAAACGGTACCTTCCATTCCGTTCGAGAGGCGCACCCTCGCGATCTTACGCATTGCGGAGTTCGGCTTCTTAGGCGTGGTGGTAGTAACGGACAGGCAAACGCCGCGACGCTGCGGGCAGCTCTGCAAAATAGGAGCGAGAGTTTTGGACTCCTGCTTCTCTCTACCGTGCCTAATTAACTGATTGATTGTTGGCATATCTTGACCTCCTTGTAGTCTTGCGCTTAGACCCCCGTCAACCCTTAGGGGAGAAAGCCTTTTCTCTCGCTATAGAAGCAGCAAACTTCCGAGAGACGGAGCCGAAGCCCCTTGCTTTTTTTTCTTCGAATTTACCGAACCAGCCCCACGACCGCCGCGCCGACTTCGATCCTCGCTTCCTTTCCGAGTTCCGCCATCGAAGGCCCTCTCTTAAAGGAAACGCTCTTGCCGTGCGCCGCTTCGCGGCACGCTTTTTTGATAAATTCTTCCGAATCCGACGACACGATGACACACCATACTGTGCCGTCTGTAATACCCCTTAAAACTTGTTTCAGCCCAACAACTTTTTGGGGGGAATTATCCATTAAGGTTTTATAATCTTCCGCCATAGGTTCCTCAAATGACGACAAAATTACTTGCAATTTCTTACAAGCTTCCTTATTTTATCAATTCTGCAAGCGTTAGTCAAATAAATATCGATATTTTTTTCTTCGTAAAATCGAATTTGCAAAAGAGCGCCGCAACGCGTTTGCCGCGTGCGAAACGTAACGGCGCCGATAAGAAAATAAACGCGGCGTAACGAGAATTTCGTTACGCCGTTATTTCGTTGTATTTCGAAATCGAGGCTTTATGAAAAAGCAAATGCGGTTTTATTCCGGAATATATGCCGCGGCGCGCTCGTTTACGGTCAAACCGATATTGACCGTCGTCCATTTGCTTTCGTTTTTCTCCTTCGGGTCTCCGAAATAAAGGACGAGCTTATAGTAGCCGGCGCTCAAATATTCCGCATAGCAGTATTCGCCGCCTACGAGGGTCAAAGTCTCGGTCGCGCTGTCCCATTGCCATTGTTCGCCCATTCCGATCGCGCTCGCCATCGCGTTATTCGCGAGGTTCGAGCCAAAGCATTCGATCTTTTTGATCTCCTTGTCGTTGCTGACGAACTTAACGGTAAGATCGCCTTTCGTTCCCTTCGTATAGCTAAGAGACGTTTGAGAGATCGGGGTCGGTTCCGCCGAATTGGTTACGGTCAGGGTAAAGAGCATGCTGATAACGTCCGTTACGATGCGATACTCATAAGAACCGCAGTTTATGCTTTTCAGGAAATCCGGATTGATCGTCAAGCGCGTGGTTCCCTTTTCCGCCGATTCTTTTACGGCGTATTGAAGCTCGGGCGCGCCGTCCGAAACGACTTGCTTAATGGGATAGCCCCCGAGGATCATTTCGAAATAAAGCTCTTTCTCCTTCGCCTTTTCGTAATAAAGAGACAGAACTCCTTCTCTCGTTTGCGCGTCGTCCGAAACGATCTGCGGCGTAACGTTGTTTTCTACTTTGACCGTAAGCGAGGCGCTCTCCGTTCCGCTCTTCGCAACGAACACGTTTTCTCCGAGAGGCAGGGTCGAAAGGAAGGTGGATTTGATCGTAAGAGTGCTGCCCGAATAGCTGTAATTCGCCGAAGCGACGCCGTTTCCTTGGAGCAAGAGCGTTCCGGTGCTGACGACATTGAACGAAGCGTCGGTCGGATCGTCTTTATCGAACACGGCGTACGAGTTATAAGCGAGAAGCGAAGCGTTCTCGATGACTTTGACCGTAACGTTTCTCGACGTTTCCCCGTTGCCCGAACGGAATTTCAGCGCAAAGAGATACTCCCCTGCCGTAAGAGTGGAGAGGAAAGAAGCTTTCAAAGTAACCTCGTTTCCTTTGATCACGTAATCGGAAGCGGTAATGCCGTTGCCGTCCACTTTGGAAAGAGTATAGCCGTATTTTTCGAAGGAAACGACGACGTCCTTTCTGACCGCCGCGCTCTTGCCGAAAGGATAGGTATCCTGATAGAGGGCGGGGGCGCGATCGTCTTTTACGTTGATTTTGACGAGGGCGGTCGTATCGTTCGACGAGGTGATCACGAAGGTCTTCTCGCCGACCTCTTGATCCATAAGTCCGAGCGCAAAGATCACCATCGTTCCGCTCTTATCCACGTAATAATCGGATTTATCGAGATCGGAAACGCTCTTTACGTAGTTCCCCGAAAGAGAAAGTTTGAAAGTGACGTTCGCCTTGGCGCTCTTGTTGAAGGTCGCCGTGTTCTTTTCCACCGAGATCGGCGTGGAATTTGCTACGATGACGGTTAAGTAGATCGAGCCTCTGCTCGTGCTGTAAATAAAGGTATGTTCGCCCATCGGGAGAGAAGAAAGGAAGTTACCGCTCATCGTAAGGCGACCCGTTGCGTCCACCGTATAATTCGCCGCGGTGATATTCTCTCCGGACAAAACGATGAAATCGGATTGATTGAGCTTAACGTCGAAGACGAGATCGCCTCCGTCCTTTACGTCGTATTTCAGTTCGGGTTTCTCGCAGGTGGGCATGACCGCGTCTTTATGGAAGGTCAAAATACAAGTCGCCTCTTTGTTCGTTTTGGCGATCAATTTGATCTTCTTGGTAAATTCTTCGCCCACGGAAGATTTAACGAAAACGAGCCCGTCTTTCGGAGAGAACGTCAGATACTTCTCCGCGTCGTCCAAATATTCGAATTTGAATTCGTTTACGCTAACGGGGAAGTTCAGCTCGTCGCGCAGCAAAGTAATGTCGTACGCCACGGCGTTGATGTCCGGGATCTTCGCATTCGGGCCGCGGATCTCGATCGCCTGATCGTCCGCCGAGCGGATCAAATATTTCGAGCCGAACTCAAAGAGAGGGAACTCCCACTTCTTGATCTCGAAATCCTTTTTGAACCCGACAAATCCGATGATCGGCAAAGAGAATCCAGCTTTCAAATGGAATTTCAGGCTGACGTAAGCGCCGCCCGCGATATAGTATCCCATAATGAAGTTCCCTTCCGTTTCTTCCGTCATGAATTCCATTCGGATCTGCCCGTCGAGATCGCCGTAAATACCCGCGCTCGCGCGAACGCCCACGCCCACGATTTTAAGGCAGGTCACGTTAAAGCGAACGTACACGCCGCATTCCGCGCGAACGTGTCCGAGAAGGACGAGGTCGGACGCGGTTCCTTTGCTCGTAAAGGATTTATACACGTCGAACGAACCGTTTACGAAGGTAATGCCGAATTCGGTTTCGGTAACGTATCTGTACTCGAATCCGATCTCCGCGCGAATCTCGAAATTCATCTCCATTCCGATCTCGAATTCGAGAACGAAGATCCAAATGGGTACGTTATAAGAGAAGAAAGGAATGTCTCCGCCGACGGGTTTGTTATCCAGCGCGTTTTCTTTCTTTACGAGGTTTTGCTTAAAGGTTTCGAAGCTCTTGGGAATGTTGTTTACGTCCGAAACTTCCATCTTGATCGAGAACACGGTCTCGGTTCTGAGTTTCATGCCGACGTTCAAATCGAGATCCACGCCCGACGTATCGAACGAACAAGACGCGTCGAACACGGGTTCGAGGGTGATCGTGTTATCGAATTGCAAGATCAAAGTCGCGCTTTTCGCAAACGTGATCGAGATGGTGCAAACCAAGCGGATCCGATCCGTCTCCACTTCCCAAGAAACGCCCGCTTTCACGACGGGAGCTTCCGAACGCACGGTTACGGCGGGCAATCCGCCCTTAAACGAAATAAGGTCCACCGCTTCCTGCTCGTACGTTTCGTTCGCCGCTTCCACGACCGCCGCGAACAGATCGCTGTTTTCGAGCGCGTCGCGGATCGCCTCTTCGTTTACCGTTAAAGTATCTTCCGAAATCTCGAGCTTTTTATAAATATCCATCTCCTCGATGACTTCGTCCAGTTTAGACAGGCGGCAGAAGATCTCTTCTCTTCCGTTTACGACTTGCGACTCGCGAAGCACGGTGTACGCCGCGAGCCCGTTATACTCGTATCCTTCGATATCTCCTTCGTATAAAGGAGCGAGATCGGGATCCACGTCCTCCTCGTTCGGCTTTTGCGCCAAGATCACGTCTCCTTCTTGGAAACGCTTCTCGGCGGCGTACGCCAAAATCACGTTATAAAAGGAATCTTCGCCGATCGTAACAAGCTCGACTTGCGTTCCCGCGCGCTCCGTCCGCTCGATATCCTCTTTTACGACGAGCGTATCCGCCTCTTCTCCTTCCGTTCTGAAAATAAACGTCGTCAGTCCGGCGTACTTTTCGGCAGCGAACTCGGCCGCGTAGATCCAAATTTGATAGCTCGATCTCTTTTTGAAGCCTTCGCGCGCCGTAATGCGGTAAAGCCCCGTTTCGAGCCTCGTGGAGCGGAGAGCGACTTTATCGCCCTTCTTATCGCGGATCACGACGTAATTATCCATCGCGGTGGAAGGATCTTTATCCGCAAGGATATCGAAATAAGCGTCCTCTTTCAGGTCGCCGAAAAAACCGAGCTCTTCCGCGCTTTCCGTAATCGCCTGCGCGACGGGTTCGCCCCCTTTATTCCCGATGATCCCCGCGGCAAACAGCCCGAGAACGGCAGCTGCGGCGACGACGATCAGGATCGGTATAACAATCAAAACTTTCTTCATATTTTTTCTCCCGTATAGCTATACGCTCGGTTATTTTTGAAAATACTTTTTTATTGTAACATATTGCACTCGCTCTTGACAAGGGTTTCGCCCAAAACCCATCTGCGAGCGCCGTTCGGATTTTCATTATTATAATATCGTATACGTGCGTCGCCCGTGCGCGTTTCCGCTTTTTTCGAAAAAAAAAGCGCGCCGAGGTTTTCCCTCGGCGCACCGATCAAGGGTTTCTTAAAGATTCGATCCGTTTCAGCTCACCGCGATACCGATCCCTATCGTTACGTCGTTTCCGGAGGAAGAAGCGTCTCCGAAGGTAACGAAGACTCTGTAATACCCGGACGGCAAGAGTTCGGTATACGACGGATCGATCGTAAAGGTTCCGATTTGCGTTTCGACGTCCACAACGTAGCAGAAACTCTCCACGCCGATGGTTTTGGTATCCGCCGTAACGCCTTCGCCTTTTACTTCGACGTTCTTGACCTTTGCTTTCGCGTTTTCGAATTGAACGCTGAGCGACGCCTCGCTTCCCGCTTTGTAAGAAAGCGAGGTTTCGGAAAGAGCGGAAGGCGCGGCGGAATTGATAACGTTCAAGGTCAAATAGAGCGAGTTGACGCCCGTCAGCAGCTCGAATTCGTGTTCCCCGACGGAAAGGTTTTCGAGGAAAGACGCGTTTATCGTCAGCTTATACGTTCCTTTTTCCGTCTTTTTGAGAGAATACTTCAAGTCATCGGCGGAAAAAGCACGCGGACCTGGCAGGAACATTTCGAAAGACATTTCCTTCGCTTTCGCTTTATCGTACGTCAGGCTGAGAGAGCCGTCGGGGCTGACG
Organism: Christensenella sp. UBA4247; assembly: GCA_002395405.1. Lineage (GTDB taxonomy): Bacteria > Bacillota > Clostridia > Christensenellales > CAG-1252 > CAG-1252. The sequence goes on along the minus strand of DGWX01000008.1, from coordinate 23,305 downwards.
TCTTCCGATTGGATCTCGGGAACGGCGGTGTTTACGACGTTGACCGTAACGGTCGTCGATTCGCTTCCTCTCGAAACGGTATAATCGTACTCGCCTTCGGCAAGCGTCGAAAGGTAGGACGCGCGAATGGTCAGCGAGTTGCCCGCGAAGGAATAAGACGCGGCGCCGATTCCGTTTCCGCTGACGAGGAGGTTGCCCGTGGAAACCACGTTAAAGGTTACGTCCGCCGGCTTATCCAAGTCAAAGGTGGCGACCTGCGAATACGCAACGAGGCTCGCGTTCTCTTTTACGGAGATCGTAAAGGGTTTGGGAAGTTCGGAAGATCCCGTTTTGAATTTAAGGGAGAAGGAATACACGCCCGCGTCGAGCTTCGAGAGATACGAGGCGTCGATCAAAACCGCGCCGCTTTGCACTTTGTAATCGGCGGGCGTGATCTTATTCCCTTCCACGCTCTTTACTTCGTATCCGTACTTCTCGAATTTGACGGGAACGTCCGCCCTGACCGCGGCGCTCTTTCCGAACACGTACGCGCTCTGATAAAGAACGGGAGCGCGATCGTCTTTTACGTTTACGGTCAAGGAAACGCTCGTTCCGTTCGTGGCGGTAACGACGAAGGAATATTCGCCCGCGGGTTTCTCCATCAGGGAAAGCGCGTAAATTACGAAAGTTCCCGTTTTATCCACGGTGTATTCGCTTCTTTCGAGACCGGACACGCTCTTGATCGAGTTTCCGAAAAGATCGAGTTTGAAAGTAACGTTCGCTCTCGCGCTCTTGTTAAAGGTCGCCGCCGTCTTTTCCGCGGTAACGGGAGTGGAGTTTATAACGTACACGGTCAAAACGATGTTGCCTCTGTTCGTATTGTAATTAAACTTATGCTCGCCCATCGAGAGAGAGGAAAGGAAGCTCTTGTAGATCGTAACGTCACCGGAAGAAGCGACCGAGTAGAACGCGGGGGTGATGTCGGAGCCGGTCAAGCTAACGAACTCGGACTTATTGAGGGTAACGTCGAAGGTCAGATCGGACGCGTTCTTCTTATCGAAGGTGGCTTCCGTTTCTTCCGCCGTGGGCATGACCGCCGCCTTATGGAAGGTTACGACGCCCGTTACGTAGCTGTCCGACTTGGCGGAGAGCTTGACCTGCGCGTTGAATTCCGTTCCGACCGCGGGATTGACGTACACCGCGCCGTCGCGCAAAGTAACGTATTCGGCCGCGTCGCCGAGATAGGTAACGTCAAAACTGTCCACGGGAACGGAGATCCTGTTCGCGTCGGCTACTTTATCGATGTCGAAGGCGTTTACGAGAACGCTGTCGAACATCGCGCTGTTGCCTTGGATCTCAACGGTGGATTCGGGATTGACGAATTCTTTGATCAGATATTTCGAACCGTACTCGAAGAGAGGGTACCTCATTTCGGCAAGATCCCAGCTGTTCTTATAGCCGAGGAATCCGTAAACGGGGACGTCGACCCCCGCCTTCACCGAGAAGCCGAGCGCGAGATACAATCCGCCCGTTACATAGTAGCCTTTGATGACGTGCAGCTTGCTGTTTTTCAGCGCCGCGTCCATATCGATGCGGATCTGTCCCGCGACTTCCGCATACGCTCCGAATCTGACTTTGAGTCCGACGCCCGCTATATCGAGAAGCGTTCCCATGAATTTAACGTAAACGCCGCCTTTGATCGTCGCTTTGCCAAGCAAAACGAAGTCTTTCGCGGTTTGGGTGGAATCAAAGGATTTATAGGAATTGAATTCGCCGTTTACGAGAGTCACGCCCGCGGTAATATCCGTCGAATAATCGTACTCAAAACCGATTTGCGCCTTCAAAGAGAAGTCCACGTCCACGCCGAATTCCACTTCGAACACGAAGCAGTAGATCGGGTAGTACAGATTGTAAATGGGCATTTCCGCGCCGCAAATCGCCTTTTCGGTCGTTTGATCGGAGATCATTTGCTTGAATTTCTCTTTGAACTCGTCCACCGTCGTGCAATAGATCTTGGTGTCGGGCGTCTCCATATCGATCGTGCAAACCGTTTTGGTCTTAACGTTTACGCCGAGATCGCATTCGTAAGTAAAATCGGACTCCGTAAGATCGTAATCGAAGTTCACTTTGGGATCGATATGGATCGTGTTGTTCAAGCGGATAACGATATCCACCCCTTTCGCAACGGTGATCGTAAACGTGAAATTCAAGATCGCGACTTTTTGACCTTCCTCCTCAGCGTCCGCAAAATCCGCGCTTACGTTTACGACCATTCTGGGCTTCTCTTTTCTGACAACGAAATCTTTATCGAAAAAGTCCACCGTTTCTTCCGCGGCGCGGATCAAAGAGGCTGCGAATTCGCTCTTCGCGAGGGCTTCTTCGATCGCTTCTTCGTTTACCTTCAAATTGCTCTCGTTTACCTCGAAATGCTTGTAAACGTCCGCGCTGTCGAGAACTTCGTTCATATGGGAAAGGCGGCAATAGATCTCTTCGCGGCCGTCCGTAACGGAAGATTCGCGAAGAACGGTATATGCGGCGAGCCCGTTATATTCGTAGCCCTCGATATCACCGCGATAATAAGCGGCGAGATCTCCGTCCAAAATCGGGGTTTCGGGTTTTTTCGCAAGGATCACGTCTCCCTCCGAGTAACGCTCTTGCGCGGCGGAAGGAAGAAGAATATTGTAAAACACGTCCGAGCCGACCGTTACTTCCTGAACTTCCGCTCCTTCGATCTCGGTCTTTTCGATGCCGCTCTTTACGACGACGTTTTCCACTTCTTCCTTACCCGCAATGGTAAAGATAAAAGTCGAATACGGCGCGTAACGCTCTTCCGCAAACTCGGCGGCGTAAAGCCAAATTTGATAGCTCGCTCTTTCGCGGAAGCCGTCTCTCGCGCTGAGGCGATACAATCCGTCGTCCAGCCTGGCGCTTTTCATCGCGACTTTGTTTCCCTTGCTGTCGCGAACGAGAACGTAGTTATCGATCGCGGTCGCGGGATCACGATCCGCGCGAACGTCGAAATAAGCGTCTTTCCCGAGCTCTCCGAAGAAGCCCGAGTCCGTCGCCGACGCCGATACCGCTTTCGCAACGGGTTCGCCCTTCTTTCCGCCGATCACGCCCGCCGCGAAAAGCCCAAGCACGACTGCCGCCGTAACGGCAACGACTGCGATCACGATTCCCAACACTTTTTTCTTCATATCAAACTCCCGAGAAAATAATTCTATAATATTCTATGTAGCAAAAAAATAAGTTGCATTTATCTTAACACACGCGCCTCGCGCGAAACAAGCGTTCCTTAAAAAAAAGAAGGCACGCGCGTTCGATTTGTAAAAAGAATGTAGCAGAACTCTGTAATAAAAATATAACGAATCAATTTCGAAAAAACACAAAATTTTCCGATTTTTCCGATTAAAACGAAAAAGTTTATCGGTTTGATCCCTCTTGATTTTCGCTCTCCGACGGCGCAGGAGTGCGGGACAACAGGCGATGGCCGGTAAGGTCGATCGCGAAAGCGCCGAGAGGCGCGGTAATGATGATAGACAAAACGGCGGCGGTCAAAACGATCGGCCCGCAACCGAGCCCCATTGCGAGAGGGATCGCGCCGAGCGCCGCCTGCACCGTGGCTTTCGGGATATAGGCGATCGCGACAAACAGACGCTCTTTCGCGGTAAGCGGCGTTTTGATAAGCGACAAAAACACGCCGCCCATTCGGAACAGAAGCGCGAGAAGAATGACCGCGGCAACGATCGCGCCGCTCTTTTTTACGTAAGTCAGATCGACCGCCGCCCCCACGAGCACGAAAAGAATGATCTCCGCCAAAACCCATATTTTCTCGTATTTCTTCGAGAGGCGGGAAGAGCGGATCGGATCCATTGCGTTATACGTAACGCCCACCGTAACGACGGCGAGCATCGCGGAAAAGGGAACGTACTTCCCGACCGCGTTTTCAAGGGTCACGAACAAAAAGGCAAAGGAGATCATAACGATGATCTTAACGGTATCGCGCGTATGGACGTGGCGGAAGAAAACGACGAGCGCCGATCCCACCCCGGCGCCGACCGCGATGCCGAGAACAATGGAAACGGGGACTTGCCAGAAAATGCCGAATTCAAACGCGCCCGTCTTCGCCATTCCGACGAGGGCGGTAAACGCCACGATCACGAAAATATCGTCCATCGAAGAACCCGCGTTTATCATTTGGGGTACGGCGTGTAACGTTCCGTAACCGCTCTCCTGCAAGGCGATCATTCTCGGAACGACGACGGCGGGCGAAACCGCGGCGATGACCGTTCCGATGATCGCGCTTTCGAGCAGCGACGTTTTGATAAGGAGGGTCGCGAAAAGCATATAGCCCACGATCTCGGCCAGCGCGGGAACCATACAAAGAAGGATGGCGGGGCGCCCCACGATCTTCAAATCCTTCAAATTAAGAGAAAGTCCGGCGCGCGTCAAAATAATGATCAACGCGGTTTCGCGAAGCGATGCGCTGACTTCGAGAATGGGCGGCGCGATCAAATTCAAAAGGTGCGGTCCGAGAAGGATCCCGACGAGGAGCATCCCGAGAAGCGGCGGCAACTTGATACGCCTGAAAATCGATCCGAGAACGACGGAAGAAAGCAAAATAAGAGCCAAACTTGTCAGAAAATCCATGATCCTATGCGCCGAGCGCCCTCCTTTTTTCGTTTTTCGCAGTATTAGTTTAGACCTATCGATTCACGTTGTCAAACGTTAAAAAGCATTCCGTCCGATTTCTCTGCCGCGCCTTTTTTGAGAAAGCCAAATCACCGAAAAAACGGCGAGGCGCGTTTCCCGCTCTTTCACCCGTCCGTAATAATTTCCCGCCCTTTTGCCCAAAATAATAAAAAAATCGGAGGATACTATGGACGCTATCAAAGAAAACGAAACCAAACGGATCTTTGCGGAGAACGAGGAAGATCTTTTGAACGAATGTATGAAATCGCTCGTTTACGGCATTCAGTCGCTGGACGTGGTGGAAAAAGTCGCGGTGGGCGAACTGAACGCATACGTAAAGCAACTGATCGGGGAATACGCCGCGCTGTCGGAGCGAGTCAGCGACAAAATGAAGAAGCTGGACGTGGACCCCGAAGTATTCGGAACGATGAAGCAAAAATGGCAAAAAAAGATGGTCAAACTCTCGATCTTCGGCGATAAGAGCAACAGCAATATCGCGGAAAAACTCATCAAGGGAACGAATATGGGGGTAACCGACCTGACGCGCTGTTTGAACGAAAACGCGATCTCGGTCAGCGACGAGACTGCCGATATCGTTCGAGATACCCTCGCGATGTTCGCAGGATCGGTCGAAGCGTTGAAAAAGTTTTTATAAAAAAGAGGGGAAACGAAAAAAAGCGCGAACGAAATCGATCGTTCGCGCTTTTTCGCACTCCGAAGATCATCGCGCCCTGCTTTCCAAAACGGCAACCAGCGCTTTCAGCGTATCGAGCGACGTGATCGGTTGATAGCCCGACTCGATCGCGGCGCGGCGGATCAAAGCGCCGTCTTCGTAATGCACCCCCGAGAGGATCGCGCGCGTGTTGACCACGTACGCCGCCTTTCCTTCTTTAATAAAATCGACCGCTTCGCTCTTTCCTTCGCTTGCCTTTCCGAGGTGTATAGGCGAATATCCCTTCTCTTTTAAGAATTTCGTCGTAAGCCCCGTCGTGGCGAGAGAAAAGCCCATTTCGACGAGCGATTTCATCAGCGGGAACGCTTCCTCTTTGTCTTCGTCCGCCAAGCTGATAAATACGGTTCCGGACGTTTTCAATTTCATTCCGGACGCGATAAAAGCTTTTTCGAACGCTTCCGTCAGATCCTTCCCGACTCCGATCGCCTCACCCGTGGATTTCATCTCGGGGGAAAGATAAGCGTCCAATCCCGAGAGCTTTTGGAAAGAAAAAACCGGAACTTTAACGAAGTGACCGCGCGCATTTTCGCTATATCCCGTATATCCTTGCGCTTCGAGGCTTTCTCCGAGGATCGCTTTGGTCGCGACGTCCGCGATCGGGATCCCCGTTGCCTTGGAAAGGAAGGGGACGGTGCGAGAGGAACGCGGATTGACTTCGATCACGAACACCTCTTCGCCTTTTACGATATACTGAACGTTAAACAGTCCCACGATGCCGAGAGCCAGCCCCATTTTTTCGGTATAAGAAAGAATGGTTTTCTTTACGCCGTCCGAGAGAGAGAACGAGGGATAGACCGAAATGCTGTCACCCGAATGAACGCCCGTCCTCTCCACGAGCTCCATGATCCCCGGAACGAATACGGTCTTGCCGTCCGAGATCGCGTCCACTTCCGCTTCCTTCCCTCTTATGTACGTATCGATCAAAACGGGCTTGTCTTCCCCGATCTCCACCGCTTCAGTCAAATAAGAGAGCAACTCTTCCTTTTTCGAAACGATGGTCATCGCCCTGCCGCCGAGAACGAAACTCGGGCGAACAAGCAAAGGATACCCGAGGGAAGCCGCCGCTTCGATCCCTTCCTCTACGCTCTTTACCGCAACGCCCTTCGGACGCGGGATCGAAAGATCTCCGAGCAATTTTTCGAACAGATCGCGGTCTTCCGCTCGATCGATCGCCTCTTTACCCGTTCCGAGAAGAGAAACGCCTCGTTCCGCAAGGGGAGACGCGAGATTGATCGCCGTTTGACCGCCGAGCGTAGCGATCACGCCCACCGCGCCCTCGAAATCCAAAACGTTCATAACGTCTTCGGGCGTCAGCGGCTCGAAATACAGTTTATCCGCGGTCGTATAATCGGTGGAGACCGTTTCGGGATTGTTGTTTATGATAATGGATTCGTAGCCGGACGCTTTGATGGTTTGAACGGCGTGAACGGTGGAATAATCGAACTCGATGCCCTGCCCGATACGGATCGGCCCCGCCCCGAGAACGACGACTTTTTTCTTATCCGTTTTGACAGACGCCGTTTTCCCCGTATAAGACGAATAAAAATAAGGAACGTATTTGCCGGTATGGAGCGTATCCACCATCAAAAACGAAGGAACGACGCCCTTCTCTTTTCGAAAAGCGCACACGGCTACTTCGTCCGTCTTCCAAAGTTTGGCAACGTATTGATCCGAAAAGCCCATCTTCTTCGCTTTTTTCAGTTCTTCTCTATCAAACGCCGCCCCTTTCAAACGCTCTTCTTCCTCGATGATCTTTTGGATCGAACGAATGAAATAGGGCGTGATCATCGTAACTTTCGAGACTTCTTCTACCGACGCCCCGCGCGACAAAAGCTCCGCGATACAAAAGAAGTTATCGGCGCGGAACTCGGTCAGATAGGCGAAAAGTTCCTCCTTCGTCATATCGTCGAACTTGGGGTGATAGAGGTGGGAAACTTTTACTTCGAGCGAGCGAACGGATTTCAAAATACATTCTTCGAGATTGCTTCCGATCCCCATTACTTCGCCCGTCGCTTTCATTTGCGTTCCGAGAAGATTGGACGCCGTCGTAAACTTGTCGAAGGGAAAACGGGGGAATTTCGCCACGATATAATCGAGAGAAGGCGAGAGAGCCGCCGTTCCTCCCGCGACTTCGATCTCTTTCAAGAGCATTCCCACCGCGACTTTGGCGGTAACGCGCGCGATCGGATATCCGCTCGCTTTGGAAGCGAGAGCGGAAGAGCGCGAAACGCGCGGATTCACTTCGATCAAAAAATAATCGTCCGAGGAAGGCGATAGAGCGAATTGAACGTTACATCCGCCGCTGATCTCAAGCTCTTGAATGATCTTAACGGCGCTGTCGTTTAGCGTTTTAAGCTGTTTTTCCGTTAAGGTCAGGATCGGCGCGACGACGATCGAATCGCCCGTATGCACGCCCACGGGGTCCACGTTCTCCATTCCGCACACGGTAACGACGTTTCCCGCGCTGTCGCGCATTACTTCGAATTCGATCTCTTTATATCCTTTTACGCTCTTTTCGACGAGGAGCTGATGAACGGGGGAAAGGCGCAGTCCGCGCTCCGCGACCACGAGCAGTTCTTCTTCCGTATCCGCGAAGCCGCCGCCCGTTCCGCCGAGCGTAAAAGCGGGACGAAGGACGACCGGATATCCGATCTTTTTCGCCGCGGCTACCGCTTCGGAAAGAGAATAGGCGATCTCGGAGGGAATAACGGGCTCTCCGATCTTTTCGCACATTTCTTTGAAAAGTTCTCTGTCTTCCGCCTTTTGGATGCTTTCGCTTGCCGTTCCGAGCAGTTTTACACCGTACTTTTCGAGAATGCCCGTCTTTTTAAGTTCGATCGCGAGATTGAGCCCGGTTTGTCCCCCGATCCCCGGAAGAAGCGCGTCCGGACGCTCTTTTTTGATAACTTCTTCGATATACGGAACGGTCAAAGGCTCCATATATACTTCGTCCGCCGTTTGCGGATCGGTCATAATGGTCGCGGGATTGGAATTGACGAGAACGACCTCGTATCCCTCTTCGCGGAGCGCGATGCAGGCTTGCGTGCCCGCGTAATCGAATTCGGCGGCTTGTCCGATCACGATGGGTCCCGATCCGATGATCAGTATCTTTTTTATATCTGCCCTTTTCATTTATTCTATCTCCTTGACCAAACTCGCCGCGATCACCGCTTTGATGGTATGAAGCCTGTTTTCCGCCTCGTCGAACACGACCGAACGGGGCCCGTTAAACACTTCGTCCGACACTTCCATTTCTCGGATCCCGAACTTTTCATAGATCGCCCGCCCGACTTCCGTTCCGAGGTCGTGGAACGCGGGCAAGCAATGCATAAAAATGGCCGATTCTTTCGCGTTTTCCATTACTTTTTTCGTTACCCGATAGGGCAAAAGATCTTGGATTCTTTCCTTCCAAACGCTCTCTTCTTCTCCCATCGAGACCCAAACGTCCGTATAAACGACGTCCGCGCCGACGCTTCCCTTTTCGGGATCGGTCGAAAAGCGAACGCTTCCGCCCGAGGCTTTTGCGATCCTCTCCGCTTCGCGAACGAGCGCTTGGTTCGGACGGTATTTTTCGGGGCAACAAGCCACGAAGTGCATTCCTTCCTTCGCCGCGCCGATCATGAGAGAATTGCCCATATTGTAGCGCGCGTCACCGTAATAACAAAGCGTGATCCCTTCCGTTTTCCCGAACTTTTCTTTGATCGTCAAAAAATCCGCGAGGATCTGGGTGGGGTGGAATTCGTTCGTCAACCCGTTAAACGTAGGAACGCCCGAGTAGCGCGCGATGTCTTCCACGATCTCCTGCGCGAATCCGCGATACTCGATCGCGTCGAACATTCTGCCGAGAACTTTCGCCGAATCCGCGAGACTTTCTTTTTTTCCGATCTGCGAGCTTTTCGGATCGAGATACACGGCGCGCATTCCGAGGTCCGCCGCCGCCACTTCGAAGGCGCAGCGCGTTCTCGTGCTGGTTTTTTCGAAAACGAGGGCGATGTTTTTCCCCTTCGCGATCTCGTGAGGGATCCCTCGCTTCTTTTTCTCTTTGAGACGGGACGCAAGGGAAAGATACTCGTCGATCTCTTCCTTCGAGAAATCCAATAGCTTCAAAAAACTTTTTCCGTATAAACTCATACGCCCTCCTCCAGCACGGACAAAAGAACGTCGAGCGCTTCGTCTAAAACGTCGTAAGGAACGTTTAAGGCGGGAAGCAAACGAATTTTATCCTTCGCCGTCAGAACCAACACGCCCCTTTCGAGGCAAGCTTTCGCGACTTTCGCGCTCTCGAACGGGGTCTTAACGCCGATCATAAGCCCCATTCCCGAAATAGAAAGAACGCCCTTTTTCCCCGTCAAACGCTTTTTGATATACTCTCCCTTCTCTCGAACGGAAGAAAGAAGCGCTTCGTCTATTCGGTTTACGACCGATAACGCGCCCGCGGCAACGGAAGGATTCCCGCCGAAGGTCGAGCCGTGATCGCCGAAGGATAAAACGTTTTGCACCTTTTCTCCCATAAGACACGCGCCGATCGGAAGCCCGCCGCCAAGCCCTTTCGCAGTGGTTACGACGTCGGGGAAAACGCCGTAGTGCTCGTAGGCAAAATAGCGCCCCGTTCGCCCGTTTCCCGTTTGAACTTCATCTGCGATCACGAGAAAATCTTTCTCTTTCGCAAGGCGAAACAGTTCGGAAACGAAAGAAGGGGAAAGGACGTTTACGCCGCCCTCGCCCTGAACGAATTCGATCATGACCGCCGCCGTTTTTTCGCTCGTTGCGGCGGCGAGAGAGGTTTCGTCATTCGCGGGAACGGAATAAAACCCCGGAGTAAAGGGTCCGAAATGCTTGTGAAAAACCTCCTGCCCCGTTGCGGACAGGGTGGTTACGGTTCGCCCGTGAAAAGAGTTGATCAGCGTTAGGATCTCCGTCTTCCCCTTTTCTTCTCCCCATTTTCTCGCGACCTTGATCGCGCATTCGTTGGCTTCCGCGCCCGAGTTGCCGAAGAAAACTTTTTTATATCCCGTTTTCAGGCATAAGGCTTCCGCAAGGGAGGCGCAAGGGGAAGAATAATACAAATTCGAGGTATGCTGGAAAGAGAGCATCTGTTCGTAAACCGCTTTCGCGAGTTCTTCGTCCGCCGCGCCGAACGTATTGACCGCGATACCCGACCCCATATCGAGATAGACTTTGCCATCCTCGTTTGCGAGGCGAGAACCTTTGCCCGAAGCGATCGAAACGGGAAAACGCGCGTACGTTCCCGCAACGTATTTTTTATCTTTTTCGAAAACGTTCATATCTCTTACTCCACGAACATCGTTCCGCTGCCTTCGTCCGTCAAAAGTTCCATCAAGATGGAGTGCGGAACGCGCCCGTCCATAATGATCGCTCTTTTAACGCCGCTTCGGATCGCCAAGGTACAGCATTCTACTTTGGGGATCATACCCCCCGCGATAACGCCGCTCTTTTGGAGCGCTTCCGCCTCTTCGAGATGGATCTCGGGGATCAAGGTCGAAGGATCGTTTTTGTCGCGCAGAACGCCCGCGATATCCGTCATTAAGATCAACCTTTTTGCGGACAGAGCGCCCGCGAGATACGCCGCGGCGGTGTCGCCGTTTACGTTATACGTTTCGCCCTCTTCCCCCGTTGCCACCGTGGACACGACGGGGATATATCCTTTTTCCAAAAGGTCGTGGACGGGTTTGATGTTGATTTTGGTAATTTCGCCGACGTATCCGAGCTTTTCGTCCTTTTGTTTCGCAACGATCAGCTTTCCGTCGATCCCCGAGATCCCCATCGCTTTGCCGCCTTTCGCTTCGAGATGGGAAACGAGCGTTTTATTGATCTTTCCGGCGAGCACCATTTGGACGACGTCCACCGTTTCTTTATCCGTTACCCGCAATCCGCCTACGAACACCGGCTTTTTGCCGAGCTTATCCATTAAAGAGGAGATCTCCGGTCCCCCTCCGTGTACGAGGACGACTTTAACGCCGATCAAAGACAATAACACGATGTCCTGCATGACCTGCTCTTTGAGGTTTTCGTTTATCATCGCGTTTCCGCCGTATTTAACGACGACGATCTTACCCGTATAGCGCTTGATATAGGGAAGCGCCTGCGTCAGGACCTCCGCCCTTTCCGAATTAGAAAGATTTTGCATACGTTTCTCCTTTTTATCAGGTGCGATAATCGCCGTTTATCTTAACGTAATCATACGTCAGATCCGATCCCCAAGCGGTCGCGGAATAATCGCCGCCGCCGAGGAACACTTCGATCGTAATATCCTTTTCCAGCAAGATCTCTTTCGCCTTTTCTTCCGAAAAAGGAACGCCCGCTCCCTTTTCGCAAACGGAAATGCTTCCTTTATCACTTAAAAAGCGAACGCCGATCTTACTTACGTCCACTTCGGCGCCCGAATAGCCGACCGCGCAAAGGACCCTGCCCCAATTTGCGTCCGAGCCGAACATCGCCGCTTTTACGAGGCTGCTGCATATAACGGCTTTCGCCGCTTTCTTCGCCGCTTCTTTCGAAGGCGCGCCGATCGCTTTGCATTCGAGAAATTTGGTCGCGCCCTCGCCGTCCGCCGCAAGCGCCTTGCATAGCGAAACGGTTACGGTGTTCAGCGCGCGCATAAAGGTCTCGAAATCTTCTCCTTCCGCCGTGATCTCGGGATTATCCGCGAGCCCGTTCGCGAGCAAAACGACCATATCGTTCGTGGAAGTGTCGCCGTCCACGCTGACCATATTGAAGCTTGACGAAACGTCCGTCGAAATCGCTTTTTGCAGCATCTCGGAAGAAATGTTGCAGTCGGTCGTTAAAAAGACGAGCATCGTAGCCATATTGGGATGGATCATTCCGCTTCCTTTCGCGATCCCGCCGAGGCGGACTTCCTTGCCCCCGATCGAAAAGGAGAGAGCGATCTCTTTTTTTACGGTGTCCGTTGTCATGATCGCTTCGGCGGCAAGGGGCGAACCGTCTTTCGAGAGAGAGGAAGCGAGAAGCGGGACCCCCTTTTCGAAAGGTTCGATCGAAAGCGGCTGCCCGATCACGCCCGTGGACGCGATCACGACGTCCTCTTTTGCGATCCCGAGCGCGTTTGCCGCGATCTCCGCGGTCTTCTCCGCGATCTCCTCTCCGTTTGCGTTGCAGGTATTCGCGTTTCCGCTGTTTACGACGATCGCTTGCGCGAAGCCGTCCGCCAGGTGGCGTTTTGTTACGACGAGCGGCGCGCCTTTTACGAGATTGGTCGTATAAAGTGCGGCGGCGTTTGCTCTTTTTTCCGAAAATACGAGCGCCAGATCGCGCTTTTTCCTGCTTTTCCTGATGCCGGCGTGAACGCCGCTTGCCGTAAATCCTTTCGCCGCGGTGATCCCGCCTTCGATCCGTTTCATTCTTTCCTCCTTACAGCGTCAGCCCGAAGGTTTCCTCTTCCCCGAGCATCAAATTCATATTTTGCACCGCCGCGCCGCTTGCGCCCTTTCCGAGATTGTCGAAACAGGCGGCGAGCACGACGCGTTCTTCGTTTCCCAAAACCGAGATCTCCATTTTATCCGTGTTCGCGAGACGGGAAGCGGACATAAACGCCTCTTCAAACGGAGCGTAGCGTATGACTCCCGTTTGATAATAGTCTTCGTACAGTTCGCGAATGCTTTTCGCGCTTCCCTTGAAATCGCCTGCGAAAAGCGGAACGGTCAAAAGCATTCCGCGCGGATAGGAAGACACGACGGGCAGGAAAACGGGCGCGTTTTCAAGGCTCGTCATCGCTTGCATTTCGCGAAGGTGCTTATGTTCTTGTCGTAAAGCATAGGGGCGAGGAGCGAGAAGACGCCCCGTTTCATCCGTTTCGTACTCTTCGATCATCTTTTTTCCGCCGCCCGTATACCCCGTTAAAGAATAGGCGGAAAGGCGGGTGGACGGCGCCAAGATCCCTTCTTGTACGAGGGGCGCCACGAGCGCGATAAATCCGCTTGCGTGGCAGCCGGGGTTCGCGACCCTTTTCGACCGCCGGATCTTTTCCCTTTGCCCTTTGAGTTCGGGCATTCCGTAGGTAAATTCGGGCGACACCCGATGCGCCGTGGACGCGTCTATGATCTTCGCGCCTTTCTCCGCTTTCGAAACGATCTCTTTCGCCGCCTCGTCCGGCAAGCAAAGGATCGAAAGATCGGACGACGCGATCGCGTTCAGCCTTTCAACAAGATCTTTCCGCTTTTCTTCGGGAAGACAATATAATTTTACGTCTTTCCTTTTTTCAAGGCGAGAGGCGATTTCGAGCCCCGTCGTTCCGTTTTTCCCGTCCACGAAAATCTTATACATTTTCTATCTCTTTCCTGATCGACACGATCTGTTTTTCCACTTCCGAAACGGCGCTTCCGCCTTCGCTCGTCCGCTTGTTTACGCAAGTTTCGAGGGAGATCGCCTCATATAGATCCTCTCCGAATAAGGGATCGATCGCCTTGTACTCCGAGAGAGGAATTTCGTCCAGCGTTACGCCCTTTGCCGCCGCCGCGCGAACGATCGCGCCCGCCGTTTTATAGGATTCGCGGAAAGGAACGCCTTTCTTCGTCAGATAGTCGGCAAGATCGGTCGCGTTTATATATCCTTCTTTCGCCGCTTTTTCCATATTCTCGGTTTTAGCGCGAAGAGAGGCGATCATCGGAGATGCGACCGTCAGGCAGGCGATCACGGTATCCGCCGCGTCGAAAAAGATCTCCTTGTCTTCCTGCATATCTTTGTTGTAAGCGAGAGGAAGGGATTTCAGCATCGTCAGCATCGCCACGAGCGATCCGACCACCCGCCCCGTCTTCCCGCGCGTCAATTCGGCAATATCGGGATTTTTCTTTTGCGGCATAATGGACGAACCCGTCGTAAAGTCGCTCGAAAGTTCGATAAACTTAAATTCCCAACTGCTCCAAAGAACGAGTTCTTCCGACAAACGGGATAAATGAACGGAAATAAGCGCGAACGCGGATAGAAGCTCCACGAGATAATCGCGATCCGAAACCCCGTCCAAACTATTCGGGATCACGCCGTCGAATCCGAGCGATTTCGCTTCGAAAGCGCGATCGATCGGATAGGTCGTTCCGGCAAGCGCCGCCGAACCGATCGGAGAAAGGTTCAGCCTTTTTTTTGCGTCTTTTACGCGATCCCTGTCGCGAAGAAATTGATAGGCATAGCAGCAAAGATGATGCCCGAAGGTGATCGGCTGCGCGCGTTGCAAATGGGTGTATCCCGGCATCACCGCGCCTTTATATTCTTCCGCTTTATCCGCAAGCGCGCTTACGAGCGAAGTAAGCAGTTCGATTACTTCCCCCGCGGTTTTGCGCGCGAAAAGACGCATATCCAGCGCGACCTGATCGTTTCGACTGCGCGCGGTATGGAGCTTTTTCCCGAGAGAACCGATGCGCGCGGTCAGCGTTTGCTCCACAAACGTGTGGACGTCCTCCGCCGTTTCGTCCACGGCGAGCGCCCCCGAAAGGACCTCTTCTTTTAGGGAGAGAAGAGCGGACGCGATCTTCTCCGCTTCCGCTTCTTCTATGATCCCCTGCTTTCCGAGCATTCGCGCGTGCACAATGGATCCGTCTATATCTTCTTCCAATAGGCGCTTATCGAATTTGATCGAGGCGTTAAAACTATCCGCCGCCTCGCTCATCACTCCGCTTACAAGCCCTTCCCATAATTTTGCCATATTATTGTTTCACCTTATTTTGAACGAGGGCTTGCACCTTGGTCGGCAGTCCGTACAAGGTAATAAAGCCCTTGGAATCGGTTTGATCGTAATCGCTTTCGCCGAAGGTTGCGATCTCCTCGCTGTAAAGAGAAAAATCGCTCCAAACGCCCGCTTTGATCACGTTGCCTTTATACAGTTTCAGCTTTACTTTGCCGCTGACCGTCTCTTGCGTCTTATTGACGAACGCCGAAAGAGCTTCGCGGAGCGGGCTGAACCATTGCCCGTTATAAACAAGTTCGCCGAAGGTGATCGCGAGCTTTTGCTTCTCGTGCATCGTCAGCTTATCCAGCGTTACGCTTTCGAGATAGGAATGCGCCGTGTAAAGGATCGCGCCGCCCGGCGTCTCATATACGCCGCGGCACTTCATTCCGACAAGGCGATTCTCCACGATGTCCACAAGACCGATCCCATTCGCGCCGCCGAGTTTGTTCAGCGCGAGAATGATCTCTTTCGGCGTCATTTTCTCTCCGTTCAGGGAAGTCGGAACGCCTTTTTCGAAGGTCAGCTCGATATAGGTCGGACAGTCCGGCGCGTCGATCGGAGAAACGCCCATTTCGAGGAAGCCCGGCTTCTCGTACTGCGGCTCGTTTCCGGTATCTTCGAGGTCGAGACCTTCGTGAGACAAGTGCCAGAGATTCTTATCCTTGCTGTAATTGGTCTCTTTGTTGATTTTGAGGGGGATATTGTGCGCTTCCGCATACTCGATCTCCTCTTCGCGCGATTTGATCGACCATTCGCGCCAAGGCGCGATGACCTTCATTTCGGGAGCGAAATGCTTGATGCCGAGCTCGAAACGAACTTGGTCGTTTCCTTTGCCCGTGCAGCCGTGGCAGATCGCGTCCGCCTTTTCCTTCTTAGCGATCTCCACGAGCGCTTTCGCGATCACGGGGCGAGCGTGCGACGTTCCGAGATAATATTCTTCATACAAAGCGCCCGCTTGCATCGTGGGAACGATATAGTCGTTTACATACTCGTCCGTCAGATCCAAAATGTAAATTTTGTCCGCGCCCGTTTTGAGCGCCTTTTCTTCCAAACCGTCCAGCTCGTCCGCCTGCCCGACGTTCGCCGCAACGGCTATAACTTCGCACCCGCCGTAATTCTCTTTGAGCCAAGGAATGATGATCGAGGTGTCCAGCCCTCCCGAGTATGCAAGTACGACTTTTTTGATTTCTTTTTTATCCATTTTTTTCTCTCCTTTTGGATTGATGATTCGATTATACCCGAGTCTCTGTATGCTCGTCAAATAATTTTTGTATATTTTTCAATTTTTCATAAATATTTTTTATTTTTATGCATTATTTAGCGCATATTTTTTATTTTATGCAAATTCGACATTCTTTGTTCGCTCTCGCTGTTCAAGTCTGTCTTACGAAAACGGATTCGCGATCTTTCCGTTTTGCGAATCAACGAGAAAAAACCTCGTTTTCCCATCTCTTTCTGCTATGTAATGGATAAATAACATTTGTGTCTTAAATTTGAAATAAGGTATTTACAAATATTGTCATCATATGTTAATATAAATGCAACCAATTGCAGCTATTTTGTAATTTATCTTTTACAAACGAAGGAGGCTCGGCTCAGTGAAAAGCAAAACAAAAACTCTTTTTTTCAATCGAATGATTCTTTTTTTCTTCTTTTTCTTTGTAGCGACCATCGCCGCTTTGACGATCAGCGCGCACAAAGCGCCCGATTATATTTGGGCAAATGCGGATAGTTTTAACGGAGATCTTGTTTCATCGATCGAAGATTCCCGCCTTCTCTCCGGCGCGTCCGATTCCGAAAAAAATGCGGATAAAACTGCTGTTTTCGGCTCAAACGATTATAAAACCGCCGAAGTGTTATATGAAGAAACCTCTCGACGAACCGCAACGGAAAAGCACTTTAAACTGAGCGACGGTAGCTACGTCGTAAACGTTTTCGGTTATGACGTTCACTATTTGGACGGGGATCGATATCAGGAGATAGACAATCGTCTCGTAAAAGATGATGACGGTAAGTATAGAAATCAAATGAATGATTTCAGGGTAGAACTTCCGGAGTCTTACCGAAACGGCGCAAAGAGTACGGTTCGCGTTGGCAATTACAGCTTGTCTTTCGGTCTTTTGAAGCAAGAAGCAAGCAAAGAGAGGAAAGCGAAGATCGATACTCGCATCGATTCCAAAACGATAAACACGGGTAAGGAATATAAGTATGAGATCCATTCGCAAAGTTCGATGCGGTATTATTTTCAAAATAAGAACATCGAATTGGAGCATAACCTAATCGGAAGGGAGCTTAAAGAAAACATCATAGTCAATAAACCTCTCAAAGACTACGTTTTCGAATATGAAATCACAACGAACGACCTCAAATTGGTTTTATCCGAAAAGGGAGATATTGATGCCGTAAACAAATCCGGAAAGCGCATTCTCACTATTCCCAAAGGCTATATGTTCGATTCTGCGAATGCGAGATCGAACGAGGTGACGTATAAATTGGAAAACAAAGGAGACAGATATCTCTTGTCCGTTGTACCCGAAGCCAAATGGATGAATGACAGCGCGAGAGTATTCCCGATCACAATTGATCCCTCTGTTATAATTAGCAACAATGCCGATTTTAAAAGCGCATCAACGACCACGATCGACAATGGCACGATGTCTGTCTCCACAACAAGCTTCTCTTTTATTGATTTCAATATACCCGTTTCGGTAAAAAAGTCGGTCATCCTTAGCGCAACTTTACGATTTTACGGACGAATGGGTATAACTACAACTTTACAAATGTGGGAGAACCCTAACGAGTTTAATGATGACGAACCCCCTACGGATACTGCGGTACCTTATGGGCAATCGGGGCCCGAGGACGATATATACAAAAACTATTATTTCAATCCCAATAATATGTATACCCCCTATTTGAAAAAGCAAGTAGGTCCATTTAATCCTCAAATTGTCGCTCAATTTCCCTTTGACATTACGGAAAGCATAAAAAATGCCATAGATTTCGAAGACAATGATAGTTATCATGGGTTTGCGTTTAATACGTCAAGCGGCGCAGTATCTTTATTCAATGAAGACTATCCGAACATCAATTACCGACCCATTGTGGAGATCTATTATCGAAATATGGTCGGCTTGGAGAGCTATTGGGATTATGACCGGTATTCTATCGGAAAAAATGATATTTTCATCAACACCTACAACGACGAAGCAACCGTCGTTCATACGGACGCGGCAATTGAAACGGACACTCCGATCGTTTTACAACACGTTTATATGGATCGATATAGCGATGGGAGCTTCAACGTTGATAATGTTTTCGCAAATTTCAATTTGGGTTATGGATGGAAACTGAATTATCAGCAAATTATAAGGTCCCGCAGCAACGGTTACGAATATTACGACGAGGACGGAACCATGCATTGTTTCCGCCAAAATTCCGCAACGAACACCGTGGAAGACGAAGACGGCTTGGGACTGAAATTGTATACGGTCGGATCGAACAAGAAGATGCTCGATGCGGACAACAACGAAAAATGGTTCGATCAGCAAGGTCGGCTTTTCAAAACGGTAGATAAAAAAACGGGCGGAATCGTAAATATCGTTTACGGCAGCGGGAGTCAAGGCTCAACAAGCGGCTTAAAAATTACGCAAATTAATGATAATAATTCCCATGCTCTACTCTTTAATTATAGTGGTAGCGGATACCTGTCTTCCATTACTTATAAAAGGGCAGACGGTTCGACGACGGCAACGATCGGTTTTACCTACGCCAATAATAAGCTTAGCAAAATAACGAACGACGATTCGACCTACTCGCAGTATGAGTATGACGCTTTGCTGAACCGTATTTCAAACGAGAGCGGTTATGCAATCAAGTTGATAACAGATAGAACCGGCGTAACGACTTTCGGATTGAACAATATTCCCGATATGTTTAAGCCCGAAACCGCAAAAGTAAGAAGCGTTTGGCATGATTTCAATTCGGAAAGCACGCAAGATGACGTTCATATTCAGGATAACGTTTATTGCCATGGTTTGACGTTCAGCGTAAACGCGAAAAGTGGCGAAGCTTATGTGCCTTATCATTCCATAGAGGAATATAACGAAGCGGTTTTCGGTGAGCTGAGAAGGCTCGGAAATCTTATCGAATCGTTACAAGGAAACTCGAATAATCCGATTATTGCGCTTCTGCTGTTAGGGTATCTCGCTGAAATGACGGCAAAAGCAATCTATTTACCCTATATCGAAGTTGCGCCGTATATGGAGAATTGTCAGGAATATTTTGTTAGTAACTTCCGTATTAAGAAGAGTTATGACGTTTGCGGAAGACCGGTCTCTTCTTATGTTGACGAATACTCGTCTATGTCGATTGATACCGCATATAATACGGCGGAAGGAGAAGCGATCAATGTGAATAACAACAAACCGATCCTATCGGCTTCGTATGTGGCAAACGTTGAAAGCTTCGGTCGCAATATGAGTTTTGAAAACGGAACGACCGCATGGTCGATCTCCAATTCGAATAATCCTTATAAACGCGCGCAAATCAGTACCCAATACGCCTCACACGGCAAACAGTCTTTGGAGATGTTCGTTTCCACACCTTCGTCTTTTTCTGTGGAGCAAAACGAACCGCTGGCAACCGCATCGGGCAGATATACCGTATCGGGGAGCATAAGAGTTGAGAATGTACTGTTCCCCAAAAGTAGCGGCAGCGATTACGGCGCTTATATTTACTTAAAAGACGCAAGCGGGAGCGTATGTGGCAGAAGTGAATACATAAAAGCTTCCTTAGAGACGAATAATAACGGATTTATCGACGTTTATTTCGCGTGTGAATTGATCGATTCCGCAGGCGCAAAAGTGGGTCTCGCCATGAAGGATTGCGCCGGCGTCGTTTATTTTGATAAAATACAGCTCAACTATACTCCGTACGGCGTAAACACGGTATTTAACAATGCAGTCAACGGATCGTTTATTCGTGATGAAAATTGGAGCGTCAGCGGGACCGCTTATACCGCATCATACATATCAGAAGAGGAATGCGAAGCGTTGGCAAGTACCGGAAACGGTTTTTTGTACTATCATCAAAGAGTCGCGATCGAGAACAATGCTAGCGAAACGGCGTATAATCTTTCGGTCTGGCTCAAACGTTCCGGAAGATATTATCCGCAAAACGACGACGCCTATATCGGATTGGTTTATAGACTATATGACAAAAACGAGAATCCGATATCGGAAGAAATAGTGAAAAAAATCGATTTGCCGTTTGACGCGTGGTATAAACTTTCAAACAACTTTAACGCGCCTCTTTCCGCGAAGTACGTTGAAATCGGTATTCGGTTAGAAAGCATAAAAGGCAGTTTGTATGTGGATAACGTATCTTTGGTTCGGGCGAAGTTCTCCGAATACAGCTATGATTCGCTGGGTAACAACGCCGCTTATTCCGATGGCAACAATGATTACGAGTATAATGCCGGCGGATCGAACGACGTTATTTCCGTTAACGGCGTAGGAAAGTACGAAATAAAAAAAGATTCGGCCGGAAACGTTATTTCCAGCTCCGATTTGACGCGCAAAGTAAAAACCACCTATACCTACGACGCGAAAGGAAGGGAAACATCTTCCGCTTTTTCCACGTCGGATAATGCCTATAAGATCGCAACCGCCACCGCTTATTCCTCTATTTCGAATAACCTGATCGACGTTATTACGACGACGGACAGCCTCGGCTTCCAAACCGTAAGCAATTCTTACGCGTATTCCGGGTTGCTTAAAAAGACGACGTTTAACGACGGTACATACGTTGAATATGATTACGGAGAGGGAAGCACCTTCTCCGCCCTACCCGCCACGATCACCGTGCGCAGTAAAAATTCCGCCGGAACGACCCTTACGTCAACTGTCTATCACTATTATACAATGGCGGATCTATCCGCAAGCAGCGACCCGAAAACGATCCACGTCGGTCAATTGAAAAAAGTCGTTATGCCAAACAATACGACTTATTCTTACGAGTATGACAAATGGGGCAACGTTCTTGCAGTAAAGCTAAACGGGGCGTCGCAAATAACGTACGTATATGACGACGAAGGCGTTTTGTTGTCTAAATCCTTAGCAAATGGATATACCGAGCTTTATACGTATGACGCGCTGTATCGAATCGTTCGTTTGGAAGAAAAGATAAATAATAACACGGTGAATCGTTACGTTTACGAATATTCCGTAACCGGCGATTTGATCGCGACCTATGACGAACTGAATCACTATTGCTATAAGCAAATCGCTTTTTCCTCCGATAGAGCAAGCTATTCCATACAAGGAAATTATCAAACGGCGGGAAGCGGAAAAGTATGCGATTACAAATATGTAAACGCGGCTTTATACGACGCATACGGGACCGTAATAAAAAATATAAACATAGAAGCGAACGCACCCGCCTTTTATATAGCCGGTACGGCGACTTCTTATTCCGGCGCGATGACGAGGACTCGCAACGGGCTTACGGAAACGGTGGCGATAAACGGCGCCACGCAGATTACCTATACCTATAACTCGCCGAGCCTCGAATACGGCAGGATCCTTACGGAAGATAATAAATTGATCAAGAATTCCACCTATCCGAACGGCGTTCGTTTTGTCTATACGCGCGACTTGGACGGAAATATCTCTTCGATCAAGGTCTCGCAATACGGAACGAGCGCCAATAGCGCAACCTACCATGCGCCCTATCAATTCCTTACCGAAAATTACGAATATGATAACGGCTACGTGAATCTTTGGGATTTCGATTGGATGCAACAGAACAAGCCTTCCGGTTCTTCTGCGATAACAAAGATGCCGGATGAAGAATATAACGGGATCATCATCAAAAATATTGTAAAACTGCATCATAATTCGTTTAAATATAATAATTACTATTATTCGCTTGTAGATACAGCCGCGTTGAAATCGGGCGTCAAAAACGATACCATAACCTTTTGGGCAAGATTGCTTTCTGTCCCTTCCGGTTCGCCCACGATATACGTTCCTTGCCTGATCTATTCCGACGGTTCGCATTCTCTCTATCAAACGTTAGCGCTGAATACCGGTTGGCAATTCTTTTCCATTCCCGTTAACAAGACCAAGACGGCGGTAGCTTTGCGGTTGCCGCAAGGTAGCGCCCAATGGCTGGAAATCGGCAATATGAATATCTGCGCGGAAAAGAACGCATGGGACGTAAATTGGGCGATTGGAAACGCCGCCAATCAGTCTTATGCGCCGCAGTCGATGCCGGAAGAAAGAGTAAGCGATACCGATATTATTTCGAACATCATAAAAGTCCATGGCGCCACGTATTTTGTCGGCATACAGGGCGGAAATTCGGTGTATCGCTCTTTGGTCGATCCGAATGCAACGGCAAACGGAGGAGATTGTATAACCGTTTCCTACCGCGTAAGATTGGACGCGTTGGACAGCAATTTGGTCAACAATTACTCGCAAACCGAATTAAACTCCATGGTCCGCGGACTTCGTTTCCGTTACAGCGATAACACCATCACTTACGGAGCGAATCCCTATATTACGTACTCAACGAATTGGCAGTCGTACACCCTTACCTCAACGCCCGGGAAAAAGGTAATCGGGATAGAACTCGGCTATGAAACCAGCGCTTGGCTACGCATCGGAAACGTCAGAATCACGGCAAAGAATCTCTCTTGCCTCGACGACAGGCTTTCGAATCAAACCCTCTATAACGATAATTACGTTTCCTATGCTTACGACTCCCTCGGAAGAGAAACGGGAATTGCGCTGAAAGCGGAAAAACACTCCGCGGCGAATATCCTTGCCGAAACTTATACCTATCTAAACGGTACGGTTTCGGGCGGAGTAACCAACACGTCCTATACGGTTACCGCGAAGGCGATCACCTACGGAAGCAATAGCGGCATTACCTACAACTACACCTATTGTATGGATAACCCCGCGTTGGGCAGCGTCAAAACGCAACGCAGCAATCCGTATAACATTTGGCAGATCAAGGAAGGAAGTACCGTAAAAGTTACTTATAACTATGACTTGCTCGGCAGATTGATCCGCGAGGATAACGCGTACGTCAACGCAACCATAACGTACACCTACGATACGAATAATAATCTGCTTAATAAGAAAAGTTACGCGTACAGCCCGAATACGGCAACGGGTAGCCTCACCGGCGGAACG
>DGWX01000044.1 GCA_002395405.1 Christensenella sp. UBA4247 | reverse complement strand
GACGATGACTTGCTTGCAATACCAATTCTTTCGGTGGTTTCTTACCGCAACCGTTATTCTCACAAGCTCTTTGTCGTTGGTCGCCATATAGGAATAGAAACGCAAGTGGCGGTCCTGCGCGGGATAGTTTTTCTTGTCCAGACGTTTGATTGCCGCCTCAATCTTTTTGGGTATCGGCTTTATCTTTTCCATTTTCATAACATCACCTCGATTTGTCCGTTGAACAGCCTTACTATTCGCTCTATAACGTCGCTGTTTGTTTGTTGCATCTCTTCAGGCGGTTCTTTGTATTCTCCCGTTTCGCAATCCACAACGGCGACCTTACATCCGGGGCGGTAGGCTCGCCATTCTTCGTCCGAGTTAGCAAGGATAAAATGACCTTTGTCCGCTACCTTTTGGAAGTAGAGATCAATCGCGTGATACGGAACGCCGCACATCGGGACACGTTCATCCAATCCGACGGCTCGGCTTGTCAGCGTAATCTCCGCCGCTTCTGCAAACGTCTTGGCACTCTCTCCGAGTATCTCGTAAAAGTCGCCGATTCGTTGTGCAACAATAGCGCCTTGGTTGTGTTCACACAATTCAAGGTACTTTTGATAGAACCCGCTGTATTGCTTACCGGGCTTACCCTCAATGGGAGCAGGCTCCTCTTGTTTTGTTTCTTCCTCAACTTCGGCTTCAACTTCGGGCTCTTCGTCTTGTTCTTTCTCGTCGGGCTTCTCCTCGGCTTGGTCTATCAAGTCAAAGAGTGTCGGCTCCTTCGGTTTCGGTGCCGGCGGGGTGTAGGGCTTTGCTTCTACTTTTGGTATCGGCTTCACATATGGCGTTCCATCTTCGTTGAATAATTCGCCCTCTATGGCGTCTTCTTCAAAGT
Source organism: Christensenella sp. UBA4247 (assembly GCA_002395405.1). Classification (GTDB taxonomy): domain Bacteria; phylum Bacillota; class Clostridia; order Christensenellales; family CAG-1252; genus CAG-1252. The sequence continues at coordinate 23,741 of DGWX01000044.1, read as the reverse complement.
AGTGGACTGCCCAATCGAAAACCGTGTTATCGTCCACAAAAGCGCCCGTAGCGCCTTTCTCGGCTATCTTCTTGGCTTCTTCCGTGGCGTATTGGATGAATCCCACCAAGGTCTTTTTCTGTATGAGGGTTTTCCCGTCTTTATTGACGGGTACGCCCTCGTTGATCTTCTTTGCAAGTTCTTCGCTTGCATTCTCTTCGAGATAGGCTTTAACTCGCTGTTCCGCGGCGTCGTTTGCTTGTAAGTTCAGTTTCATATAGGTTTCTCCATATAACTCTTCATAACGAGCTCCAGCACTTCGGGATAGGTTTCCGGAAGAGGTGCGCACCGTTTATTCCCGCCGTTCAATGCGCCGATGGTATTCTCTGCGTATCGGTTTGTTCTCTCGCCCGTGTCGTACTCTAAACAAAACTCCGTTTTACCGAAGTCGGGAAATACGGTAAGGCAATAGACGGGTTGATCGCATATGCTCTTTTGCATATCGGCGCGGAGATAGATGGAGGTTTCACAGGATAGCCCGAAAGGTCCGTATATCTCATACGGGAGATGTAAGTCCTTAGACAGTTTCCACGCAAGAGGCTTTAATACGACCTCTACCCACGAAGGGTAGTTGTACACCCTGTTTTCGAGTTTTTCGATCTGGTCACGCAGACGCACGACCATACTTTTCTTCTTGGATATGAGCTCATAGGTACGGTTATTCTCCGTTTCTGCTTTTTCTACGAGTTCTTGATACTTCTTATACAGTTCTTTCATCAGTATTCCTCCTTACGCTTCCAACCATAGTACAACGTTCACGCTGTCTTTGAAGTTTTGTTGATCGAGAAGATCCGTTAAGTCGTTATAACCTTCTTCGCTGAGTTGGTTTATGGTTTGATACAGCCTAGAATAAAAGCCCTGCGAGTTCCGCAGGGTATTGATCGTTTCGGCAAATAGTCGTTGATTGTTGTTTCCCGTAGTAGCGAGTTTCTGAATATTGCTCATTTTGTTTTCCTCCTTTAAGCAGTGCGGAGCAGTCCGCCGTATTGGGGTTTAATACCTACGCTGCCGAATTCCGAGCACCAGTCCACGGAAAGGTTCTTGACGTAAGCACAAACGATGCCGCTTTGCAGGTCTTCGCGGTCCATTTCCCATTCTTCTTTGTAGTCCGATACAAAAAGAAAAGTCAGCATTTCGCCGACTTCCGTGTAATCGTGAATAACGTGATAAACGAGCGCATTGTATTCTTCCTCGAACTCCGAAACGTACTGTTTTTGTTCGTCGGTCAACCAATACAGGTACCCGTGTTCCGACATATTAACGATGTTTTCTTTATCGAACTCTTTGATGATGTTTTTATGCAGGTCAAGGACCTTCATTCTTGCGAGTGCTTCTTGTTTCTTTTCTTCCATAGTGATATTCATAATCTTTCTCCTTTTAATAGATTTCAATTAAGCCTGCGTGGCATTCGTGCGTATAGTCGCCCATATAGCGACCGTAAGCCTCAAAGTCAAAAAAATCTTGCAGTTGTTCGGGGATTTCGTGTTCATATCCCATTGCTGAAAACATTTCCCGTCCGTAGTCGTCCCAATCAAAGCCGACGTATAAGTGAATATCGTCGCCCCAGTTGGATCCCTTGCGAGATACAAGCTCTTCGAATTCGTCAAATGATTCGACTTCCAGATAAGCCATCATCACGTCGCACTTGTAGTTGCTTTCCAGTACGCCGGATTCGTTGAGCGTTTCAAAGAGCGCTTTCGGATGGGTATAGTCCCATTTTTTACAATTAGAGGGAAGTCCTTCAAGGTCTTGGATAAACAGTTCTTCGTCTATCCCATCAAGGATAAAGCCTTCTTCTTTCAGTTCTTCTTCTATCTCGTCCCAGTCTGAGTAGTCCGAGAGGTCAAGCCACTTGGAGCCCAATGCTCTTTCATTGCATTCGTTGTATGAGCCCCAAGAGCCGATGACGATTCTTATAGGATCACTCATTTCTCGATGCCTCCTCAAAGTCCGCGAGGTAGATTTTATCGTACATAGAGCCGTATTCGATATAATCCCCATTCCCATCGGTGAGTATCACGAACGTCGTGACGGTTATCTTGCCTCGGTTTGTGATAGCAACTTCGACTTCGTATTTGTCTTGGTTGATCTGAAGGATGTCGAACGTAACGAATTCTTCTCCGTCATAATGCAAGTATTCTGCCATTTCGAGCCTCCTTTGTCCCTAGAGGACAGGTTGAATAGGTAGGGAAGGAACTTTTCTTTTTCATCTTGGATACCTCCGTATTATTTATTTGCCTTTCGGCAAGACGGCAGGAGCATAGGGCTATATAGGGATTGTCTGTATTGGGGTAAAGAAAAAGCAGGTCAACGAGGCACGAGAAAAAATTGATGTGGTGTTATTCGTTAATAGGAAGAATCAGTCAATTATTTCTCGCGTTGACACGCAATAGACCTGTGCTACAACAAAAGGACGAAAGGGAAATAAACGGAGAAAATCTCCTAAATAGCAAAAAAAGCCAAGCATTACTGCCTGGCGAAAAAGGTTTTTAGTGAAAGAAATCAGCGTTTGATTACAACGGCGAGATAGTCCCATAAAACGAATAATACGAACCCTTTCTTTCCAAAAGAGTTCGTATTATTCACGTATGGTGGACAGTAAGGGACTCGAACCCCTGACCCTCTCCACGTCAAGAAGACGCTCTACCAACTGAGCTAACTGTCCGCTCGGGTACTTGGTTATTGTAGCACACGAAAAAAGATTTGGCAAGCACTTATTTCGGATAAAAAAGGGGAATTTGAAAAAATTCGCGCGCGGGTGATTTTCCGTGAGGTCGGAAGGCGTTTTTGAATAGGCGGCGCGGAAAAAGTCTTGCGCCGCGGCCTTTAATCGCTTGCTCTGCGGCGGCGGTTTTGTTAGAATAAGACTATGAAAGAAAACGTGTTGAAAAGAATCAAGACTCGAGATATGGCGCATATCGCGCTTTCGATCGCTTTGATCGCGGTCAGCGCCTTTATAACCGTTCCCGCAACGGTTCCGTTTACGTTGCAGGTTTTCGCGATCTTTTTTACGCTCGAATATCTCGGCGGTAAAAAAGGCGCGATCGCCGTTTGGCTGTATCTCGCGGCGGGCGCGATCGGACTTCCCGTATTTGCGGGATTCCGCGGCGGGTTCTCCGTCCTTTTGTCCGCAACGGGCGGGTTTATTATGGCGTTCGCCGTGGTGGCGCTCGTGTATTTCGTGGCAAGTTTTTTCAAAACGCCGCGTTACGTGCATTACCTTCTCGCCGCCATTTCTCTTTTGATCATTTATTTCGGCGGAAGCGCTTGGTTTGTGTTTATGATGGGAGGAACGCTGAAACACGCGCTCCTCGTTTGCGTCGTTCCTTTCGTCGTTCCGGACGTTATTAAGATCACTCTCGCCTATCTTCTCGCGTATCGTCTTTCGAAAATCAGGGCTTGATCGCTTTATATCTTTGTGATTCGGCTTTTTCCTCTCTTGCCGTGCGGGGGAGCGAAAAAGCTTTTTTTTCGCTTCTTTTTAAAGCTCGTTTAAGTTTTTCTCCGTATAATGTTGTATAATAAGCGAAGGAGGATTTCTATGAAGATCTTGCTTGCGGAAGACGAACCGGAGCTCAATCGCGCGCTCGTTCAGATATTTACCAAAAACAATTATTCCGTGGATTCGGTGTTCGACGGGGAAGAAGCGCTGACCTATCTTCGCGGCGGCGATTACGATTGCGCCGTTTTGGACGTTATGATGCCGAAAAAGGACGGGATCACCGTTCTTAAAACCATTCGAAAGGAAGGGTTTCGCTTGCCCGTTTTGATCTTGACCGCAAAGAGCGAGATCGACGACAGGATCCTCGGTTTGGACAGCGGTGCGGACGATTATTTGACCAAACCGTTCTCGATCAAAGAACTGCTCGCGCGCGTAAGAGCGATCACGCGCCGCCTGACCGTTTCGGCGGATACCGATTTGGTGTTTGGGAACTGTTCGCTTTCGCGCTCCACCTATATTCTTTCCGCGCCGAACGGCTCCGTCCGCCTTGCGAATAAAGAATTTCAAATGCTTGAACTCTTAATGAGCGCGCCGAAGCAGGTCGTTTCTCCCGAAAAATTTATGGAAAAGATTTGGGGGTTTGATAGCGACAGCGATATCAGCGTCGTTTGGGTATATGTAACTTACCTTCGCAAAAAACTGTCGCAGGTCGGCGCGAATATCGCGATCAAAGCCATGCGAAACGCCGGTTATACCTTGGAACTCTTATGATCAAAAAACTCAGAAAACGCTTTATTTTAATATCTTTCGGCATCGTGGCGGCGGTGATCCTTGCCGTCGTCGTGGGTATCGACCTCGCCAATTATCTCGATATGAAGTCGGACGCGGACGAAATCCTTTCCCTTCTCGAAAAGGACGCTTCTTTCGATCCTTTCTTTTCGGGCGGCGCGCCGAGCGAAGAGAGAAACGCTCCGTCTCCTTTCGATAAAAAGGGAGTTCCCGGCGAAGCGCGGTTTTCCGCGCGCTATTTTATCGTTCGAACGGATGGAAACGGAACCGTTACGCATACGGACTTTTCAAGGATCGCAACGGTAGAAGAAAGCGAACTCTCCACCTATCTTTCCAAAGCGAAAAAAAAACAAGGATTCGTCGGAAATTTCCGATATAAAAAAGAAAAAACGGCAGACGGATTCACGTACGTTTTTCTCGATTGCGAAAAGGAGATCGTATCCACGCGCACCTTTATTATATCCAGCGCGATCTTTACTTTTGCGGGGCTTATTGTGATCGCGGGATTGATCCTTCTTCTTTCGAAAAAGGCGCTCGCGCCCGTGGAAGAAAGCTACGAAAAACAAAAGCGATTTATAACGGACGCCAGCCACGAACTCAAAACGCCCTTGACTGTCATCAGCGCGAACGCGGAGCTTTTGGAACTCGAAACGGGGGAGAACGAATGGATCGATTCCATTAAAAATCAAGTCCAAAAATTGTCCAAACTGACCAAAGAACTCGTTTTCCTTTCGCGTATGGACGAGGGATCCGCGTCTTTTGAGAAGGAATCTTTCTCTTTGAAAACGGCGCTGGAAGAGGTGGCGGAAGGGTTTGAGGAAGCCGCTCTCGTAAAGGGGAAAAAGATCGAGATCGCCTCTTCCGACGTTTCCGTTTGCGCAAACGAAGAGATGATCCGCCGCGTGATCGGGCTGATCCTCGACAACGCGATCAAGTACGCCGAAAGCGAAACGATATCCGTTTCTCTTCGCAAGGAAGGGAATCGCGCCGTTCTCAAACAATCAAACGCGGCGTCGCTCTCAAAAGGAGAGCATCCCGAGCTGTTCGAGCGCTTTTACCGCCCGGACGCTTCGAGAACGTCTGCCACGGGCGGCCACGGGATCGGGCTTTCCGTCGTTCGCTCCGTTGCGGAAGCGCATGGCGGCAGCGCCTCCGCGGTCAGCGACGGTGAAAAGATCACCTTCGAAATTAAGCTTCCGCTTTGAATCGCGAGCGCTTATGGAACAACGTAAAAAACACCGCATAATTTATAAGTTACTCGTCTCCTTGCTTTTCGTGAATCTTCTTTTGGCGCTTACCGCCTGTCTTTTCCCGGCGGACGAGCAACCGACGGATAAAAAAGAACTGACGCTCAGCTATTCGTATAAAGAAGTGGAGAAAGGAACTTCTCTCGACGCGGCTCTTTCCGATCTTTCGATTACGCGCGGCGGCGAGCCGATCTCTCTTTCCGAGGTTTCTTTTTCGGGGACATACGATCCTATGACGCGCGGCGAATATCCGCTTCTTCTTACGAGCGGCGGCTATTCTGCGACCCTCGTTTTATCCGTGGAAGCGGAAGGCGTTACGGAAAACGCCGCGTTTATGACCTTGGACGAGTACGCCGAGAAAAGCGGCTTATCCGTCGGGATCCCGCAATCGGGCGACGTGGAAGTTCTCGTGATCCCCATCGGCTTTACAAATCGAAAATACGACGGCGTCGATCGCCTCCTCGAAACCGCCTTTAACGGAACGCCCGAGGAAACGGGCTGGCATTCCCTTTGCAGCTATTACGAAAAATCTTCCTTCGGCGCGCTCCGCCTGCACGCGACCGTTCTTCCGACCTATCAAACGGGGAAGAGGTGGAAAAGATCCGAGCGCTCCGCTTTGGATGAAACCTATCTTTTCCAAGCGCTCGCTTATTACGACAAAGAGATCGACTATTCTTCCTTCGATCAAAACGGAGACGGGCTGATCGATTGCGTGTATATGATCTATCTGGCCCCTTACGACGAGGATAGCGATCTTTGGTGGGCGTATGAAAACACGGTTTCTTCCGTTTGGACGTACGATTCCGTTCGACCCGAGGCCTATCTTTGGATGAGCGTTGAGTTCTTTACCGATCCGATCTCGGATCATTTCGGGGAAGGAGACGATATGGGCGTCTCCGTAAACGCGGAAACCTTGATCCACGAAACGGGACACGCGCTCGGGCTGGACGATTATTACGATTATGAAAACGAAGAATTCGGCGGACTCGGATATCTCAATATGATGGACGGGAACCAAGGGGATCACGATCCTTTTTCCAAAGCGATCCTCGGGTGGATCCACCCAACCTTCGTGTACGCCGCCGATTACGACGCGCTCCTATCGCCTTACGAAAAGTCGGGCGACGCCGTCATTATTTCGAAACAAGGAAAAAATTCCTATTTTCAGGAGTATTTCATCGTTTGTTATTATACGCCGACCGATCTTTTCGCGCTGAAAGCCGAACAAGGGGTCGGGATCTTTTCTTGCCCCGGCGTTTTGATCTATCACGTTACTGCGGACTTAAAGGGAAGAAGCGCGGAGGATATTATCGATATATATCAAACGAATAACGGAAAAACGCCTCGCCTGATCTCGATCTGCGAAGCGGATGACGATGACAGCGTGGATTCTTCTTTTTACGCCGAAGACGACGATCTCTTTACGGAAGGCAGCGTTTTTTCGCCTCTCTGGAACGACGGAACGGACGCGGGCTTTACTTTGAACGTTCTTTCTTTTGACGAGAGCGGCGCGCGCATTGAGATCCGAGTAAGCGCCGAAAGCGATTGAATCCGGTTTTTTAGTCGCCGCTCGATCGATTTTGCGCGCGGATACGGGGAATTTTTTATAAACCCTTTTCAATTTGGGCAAGCGTATGCTATAATCATTATATTCCGAATGTTCTCACGATTCGTGCGAACGGAAAATACGGACGTAAAGAGGTGTATCATGGAAAATATGTTCAGTTTGGAAGGTAAAGTCGCTCTCGTTACCGGCGCGAGCTACGGAATCGGTTTCGCGATCGCCACGGCGTATGCAAAAGCGGGCGCGACCATCGTGTTTAACGATATCAAGCAGGAACTCGTGGATAAAGGTCTTGCTTCTTACGCGGAGCTCGGGATCAAGGCGCACGGATACGTGTGCGACGTAACGAACGAGCAAGCGGTAAACGAACTCGTTCAAAAAATCGAAAAAGAAGTCGGCGTGATCGATATTTTGGTCAATAACGCGGGCATTATCAAGAGGATCCCGATGTGCGATATGACGGCGGAGCAGTTCCGTCAGGTCATCGACGTGGATTTGAACGCGCCCTTTATCGTTTCCAAAGCGGTCATTCCTTCGATGATCAAGAAAGGACACGGAAAGATCATAAACATTTGCTCGATGATGAGCGAACTCGGCAGAGAAACCGTCAGCGCTTACGCGGCGGCGAAAGGCGGCTTGAAAATGCTGACCAAGAATATCGCGTCCGAATACGGCGAATTCAATATTCAATGTAACGGTATCGGGCCCGGCTATATCGCCACTCCGCAAACCGCGCCTCTCCGCGAGATCCAACCGGACGGCTCCCGCCATCCTTTCGATCAATTCATCATCGCGAAAACGCCCGCCGCGCGCTGGGGCAAGGCGGAAGACTTGCAAGGTCCCGCCGTGTTCCTCGCGTCTGACGCTTCCAACTTCGTAAACGGGCATATCCTGTACGTGGACGGCGGTATCCTCGCCTACATCGGAAAGCAACCCAAATAATTCAATTACTGTCGTAAAACTTGAAAAGAGGGCGGCTCGCCCTCTTTTTTTAACCTCTTTAATAATATAAGGATAAACACGGGCGTTTCGAAAATATTTTTTCAAAAAGTTTTCTTTTTTAAGTTCCGTTTAAGTTTGCCTCTGCATAATAAGGGTACGAAAAGAAAAGGAGGACCCTTTTATGAAAAAGAAATGGATCGCAATCATAGCAATACTCGCAATCGTCTGTGTGTTTGCGGCTGCCTGCTCGAATATCGATTCCTCTTTATTGGATAAGATCTCCGCGGCGGTCGAAAGCTCCGCGTCGGAAGCGGATCAAAGCGCGTCGCAATCCGAAACGCCTTCCGATACAACGCCTTCGGACGGCAGTGAAGCGACCTTGCCGTCGGAAAACGGCGAGACGGAGACGCCTCCGAGCGGCGAAAACGGTGAAATGCCGACGCCTCCGAGCGGTGAAAACGGCGAGATGCCGACTCCTCCGAACGGGAACCCCGGTTCGAATTCCGGAAACGGCGGGCAAATCCCGGGAGGAACGCAAAGCGGAACGGTAACCGTTTCGGAAAGTTCGATCACTTCCGAAGATTACGCACTGACTCTTGCCGCTCCTTCGTCTGCGGAATATAACGCGGATGAAGCGATCTCGATCGATCTTAGCAGCCTTACGGAGGAAAGCGCTCCCGCGGGAACGACGTTTAAGGACGGCGTGTTGACCGTAAACCAAGCGGGCGTATACGTTCTGACGGGCGAACTGAACGGTGCGGTCGAAGTCGCGAAGAACGTGGAAGGCAAAGTGCAAATCGTTCTTGCCGGCGCCACGATCAAAACGTTGGATAGCCAAACTTCGGCGGCGATCGTGTTTAACAAAACCGATTCCGAAAGGATCTTGACCCTTGCCGCGGGAACGGAAAACCTTGTGTCCGATTCCGTCGGTGACGACGCGGAAAACGGCGACGGCGCGGCGATCCAAGCGAAGAAATGTTCGCTTACGATCAACGGGACCGGTAGTTTGACCGTTGTTGCCGTAGGCGAAGAAGCAAACGGGATCAAGGTGAAAAACGAGCTGACAATTGCGGACGCGACTTTGAGCGTTCAAGCGGTAAAGAACGGGATCAAAGCGGATAACCTCGTTTATCTCAGCGGCGCGACCGTTACGGTAAACGCGGGCAACGACGGCGTTAAAACCGATATCGAACCCGAAACCGAAGAAGAGGCGGCGGCATACGCATTAGATCGGTCGGCGGGCGTCATCTATATTGAGAACAGCTCCTTAACGATCACGGCGGGAGACGACGGCGTCTCGGCAAACAGCCTTCTCTATATCGCAAACGAAGAAGACGACGTGATCCGTATTACGACGAACGGCGGCGCGCCCCAAACCGTAACTTCCAAAAGCTCGGATAATGCGTCCGGTAAGGCTCTGAAAGCGTCCGGCATCGTCCTCGAAGACGAAGAAGGAAACGAAACCTTGTTCGAAGCGTCTTACGAAGAGAATTACGCGATCGTGATCACGGGAGGAACCTTCTATATCAATTCGAACGACGACGCGATCCACAGCAAAGGAAACCTCTTGATCGAAGGGGGGAACGTTGAGATCGAATCGGGAGACGACGGTTTGCACGCCGAGTACCTGACCAAAGTTACGGGCGGCACGGTCACCGTTGCCAAGAGCTACGAAGGTATTGAAGGCGGCGCGGTCGAGATTACGGGCGGTACGGTTTCCGTTCTCGCGGCAGATGACGGCGTAAACGCGGCGAACGCGGACCTCGATCAATACGATTATCATATTCTCGTTTCGGGCGGAGAGCTGACCGTAAACGCCGAAGGCGACGGACTTGACAGCAACAGAACGCTTTTGATCTCGGGCGGAAACGTAACGGTTCTCGGACCCTCCGCGGGCGGTAATTCCGCGCTGGACAGCGAAAAGGGAACGTCCGTTACGGGCGGCACCGTGATCACCCTCTGCAAAGAGTCCATGGATCCCGTCAGCGTAAGCGGATACGTCGTAAGCGCGAACGTCAATATTCAAAAAGGCGCGACGGTAACTCTCAAAGATTCTTCCGGAAACGTCGTCGTCAGCTTCGTCTCGGAAAAAGCGGCAAGCAACCTTATGATCTACTCTCCCTCTCTCGCAAGCGGAAATTATACCTTAACTGTCGGAGACAGCAGCGTAACCGTTTCCGCGACCACGGGAAACACCGGCAGACCGGCGGGCGGTATGGGCGGAGGCTTTGCCCCGGGCGGAAACTTCTCGGGGAGAGGGCAAGCGCCGAGCGGCGGTTTTGCGGGCGGTCCGAGAGGGCGAATGATCTCGGAAAACGGTGAAAACGCCTATGCGGGAGACGGGGGAGAAATTCCCTCTTTTCCCGAGGAAGGGCAAGCGGGAACGAACGGCGAAAACGCCTTTAACGGAAGAGGTCAAACGCCTCCGCAGGGCGGAGCGTTCGGCGAAGAAGGAGCTTTCGGCGGAAGGCAGGGAAATTTTCCGCCCGATAACGGGGCGGAAAACGGAAGCCGCGGCGCGTTTCCTCCTTTCGGGGAAGGCGGCGGCATGATCCCGAACGGGAATGCGAGCGACGCTTCTAACGAATAAAACGATACGATATACCTTTTTCTCCCTCCCTTTGAGGCGGCGAAAGTCCGACGGGATCTCCCCGTAAGGCGCTCGCCGCCTCTCTTTGCGTATCGGGGCGATCTCTTTTTATAAAAAAAGCCGCAAAGAGCGGCGATCGGGAAAACAAAAAAACCTCGCCGGGCGCGAGGCAAAAAGTTTTATTCTTCAAACAAGCGAACGAGCATATCCGTTACGAGCGTCCGCATGACGAAATAGTCGATATAGGAATGTTTGTCGTACACTTCTTCGTGCGCGATGGATTGGATCACGTCCATTGCCGTGTGTACTTTTTCGTAAACGCGCTCGCGCGGATAGCCGAGCGAAATGAGCTTTTCGGACATTTTTTTCGTCATTTCCTCTTCGAGGGAAGCGAACCTTGCGGCGACGATCTCGTCTTCCGAAGAAAGGGAATGAAGGGTCGTATGCATCGCGGCGTTCGTTTTATGCGCGCGGACGACGTGATCGATCGCGCTCGGAATGATCTTTTTAAAATCGAGGGAAGAAATACCGTCCAGCAAAGAAAAGATCGGAGTAAAGACTTTACGGATATAGATCTCCATCGCGCCGAGAAGAATATCGCGTTTATCGTGAAAATAACCATACACGATGCCGGTCGAAACGCCGGCGACCTTCGCGATCTCCGCGGTGTTCGTGTTAAAATAACCCTTTTCGGCAAAGAGTTTGTAACCGGCTTCTATAATGCGCTCTTTTTTTTCTATCGAGCGCTTTTGCTTGGGTTCGCGAATGTTTTCAGCCATAAAAACAGCGTCCTTTCGGGCGTTTACTTTCTTTATTATAAAGGAAAAAAGTAAAAAAGTAAATAGAAAAAAAAGAGGGGCGGAGCGGAGCGCGAAAGCAAAGAGGGGAAAAGAAGGGCGGGAGGCTTCCTCCGTTTTTCTTTTTCGCCGAAAATCAAGCATTATCCGTTTCTTTCGATAAAATTCGATCCGAGGAAAGCGATATAATCGCTCTATGAAAAAAACCGCGATGCAAACCGTTCTTTTTTCCTTTTTCGCTTTTCTTCTGACCTTTCTCTTTTCGCGCGCGTCTCTTCCTTTTTCTCTCTCTCCCTTTTATTCGGGCGTTTTTCTTTTTTCGCTGGGGATCGGGGAAAGCTTTTGGATCGCATGCCCCGTTTTTCTTGCCGCAACCGGACTTGCGTATCTATCCTTGCCCGCGCTTTTTCGGTCGGTTTTCGCCGCGGTGGGAGTCGGGGCGGTCGCTTTGATCTGCCGCGTTCAAAAGCGGCGATTCAACGGGTATTTCGCGTCGCTAACTTCGCTTTTCGCTTCTGTTTTTACCTTGTTTTTCATTCCGATCGGATCGTTTCCTCTTTTTTGCGCCGATCTCGCCCTTTCTTCGATCTTTTCTTTGATCGCGTCTCGAGCGGCGGAAAGGGGAAGAACGGGCGCGTTTTCATACGGCGCCGTGGAGAAACTCCTCTTTCTCGCGGCGTTTTTCGCGCTCGGAGCAGGGGCGATCTCCACGCGTGCGTTCGGTTTGTCGCCTTATTATTTATTGCTATCGCTCTTGCTCCCTCTTCTCGCGCTTCTCGGCGCGGACGGCGTTCTTTTTTCTTTCGCTTTTACGCTCGGCGCTTCTTTGTCTTCCGGAAACGCGGCGCTCTTTTTCCCCGTTTCGATCGCGCTCGGCGTTTCTCTCCTTGCGGGAGAAAAGAGGATCGTTTCCTGCTTCGGCGTGGTCGCGGCGGAAGCCGTGGCGTTCTTTTCGGGTGCGGTTTCCTTTTCTCCCTACAATTTTGCGCTTCTCTTTTCGGGGGCTCTTTTTTCCGCGCTGTTTCCGAAGGACGCGCTGCGAAAGATCGGCGTGCGATTCGGCAGGCAGGAAAAAGCTTCGGCGAGAAGCGTCGTAAATAAAGCGAGGATCTCTCTCAGCGGAAAACTCGGCTGTATGTCGGACGCCCTTCGAAAGTTGTCCGCAAGCCTTTCTTACGATTCTTGTTCGGACGACGCGTCCGAAGCCGCGCGCCGCATTTCATCCGTTCTTTCTTCTTCCCTTTGCGAAGGCTGTAAGGGGAGAAAAGACTGCTCTCGTCAGGCGGGAGGAAATACCGCCGCTCTTTTTGAAGAAACGGTGCTTCGCGCGATCGAAAACGGAAAAGCTACGATCTGCGATATTTCGCCCTATCTGAACAGCAACTGTCATAAGATCAAAGCTCTTTTGGACGATTTGAACGAGGGGGTCGGCGCGCTTAACGAGGAAAGCGAAAAAAGCCGATGCTTAAAGAGCGAGAGAGAGGCGATGGCGAGCGAAGTGGAAGGGATCGCTCTCATTCTCGACGCGCTGAAAAAGGAAACGCGCAGGCAGGTCACCTTTGATTCTCGGCGGGAAAAGAACGTTACGTTCGCGCTTGCGGCGGAAGGGATCGTCGCGTACGATCCGATGGTTACGGAAGAAGGCGAGGAACTGTCCGTTACCGTAACGATGAGCGAAAGAGACGCGGAAAAGAAATGCGCGGCGAAAGCGGTTTCGCGCGCGATCGGCGTTCCGCTTCTTGCGGAGAGCGTGTCCGTTCTCGGCGCGGGATCGGTTTCGGTTTCCTTCGCAGTCGCTCCGCCTTTCGATTTGATCGTCGGGGAAGCGGTCTCTCGCAAGGAAGGTTCCGCCCGCTCGGGCGACGTTAAATCCGTAACCCGCCTCGGGGTGGATAAAGTTATGGTCGCCCTTTCGGACGGAATGGGAAGCGGGGAAGGAGCCTTCGGCGGCGCGACTGCGGCGATCGGTCTCGTTGAAAACTTCTATAAAACGGGGGTGGAAGAAAAGATCGTTTTGCCCTTGATCAACCGCCTATTGACCATTCGAAACGACGGGAGCTTTCAAACGCTCGATATGTGCGTGATCAATTTGCGTACGGGGGAAGCGGACTTTATCAAACTGTCGGCGCCCGAATCGATCGTCAGAAAAAAAGAAGGATGCGAGATCGTGGAAGGCGGGGCGCTGCCGCTCGGAATCTTGCGCGAGATCCGACCGTCCGTAACGAGGAAGCGCCTTTCTCCCGGCGACACCGTCGTTCTTGCGACGGACGGCGTAACGGACGCGATCGGAGCGGACGGGATCGTTCGGGTGGCGGAGAGCTGCCGCTCGAACAACCCGCAGACGGTGGCGGACGCCGTTTTGTCCGACGCGTCTTATGTGTCCTCTTCCGACGATAAGACGGTGGTCGCGCTGCGTTTGTTTCGAAGGCTTCCCGACTGAGCGTCCGTTTGCCAGAAACAAAAATCGGCGTAAAACAGTTGTATTTATGATTTTTATATGATAAAATGATAAAACCGATTAAAGATTAAACGCAGGAGTGATAGAAATGTTGGATCTTATGCTCGGCGCGATTACCAGAAACGCGCGTGAAGTTATTGCGAACATACTTATTATTTTGATGACGGTGCTCTCCATCGCCATTATCGTCGTCGTTATGATGCAAGAAGGTGAAACGGGCGGTGTGTCCGCGATCTCCGGCGGCAGCAGCGATACTTTTTACGGCAAGAACAAAGGCCGCAGCAAAGAACACATTTTGAAGCGCGTGACCTTGATCCTCGGCGCCGTAATGCTCGTGATCTCCGTCGTGTTCTTCGTCGTAAAGCCTTTCTGAGGGTAGAAAAAGATATTCGCGGGGGCTTTATAGCCCCCGTTTTTTATAGGAAAGAGAGATATGGAACACGTTAAGATCGTTGCGCAAAATAAAAAAGCCTATCACGATTATTTTATAGACGAAACGTTCGAAGCGGGCGTATCCCTCGCGGGGAGCGAAGTCAAAAGTATTCGCGGCGGCAAAGTCAGTTTTGCGGACAGCTTCGTGTCGATCAAAGGAAGGGAAGCGATCCTCGAAAATTTTTATATCGCGCCTTACGAGAAAGGAAGTTTTTTCAATCTCGAAAGCAGGCGAGACAGAACGCTTCTCTTGAATCGGCGGGAGATCGATAAACTTCGCGCCGCCGTGGAGCGAAAGGGCTATACGATCGTTGCCACGAAAATTTATTTCAAACATTCCCTCGTAAAATTCGAGATCGGACTCGCGAGGGGCAAACACAATTACGATAAACGCAACGCGCTCAAAGAGCGAGAACTCGAAAGAGAAGCCGAAAGAGCGGCGTTTTAAGGAGAGAAAAATGGAAAAAGAAAGTTTATGTTTGCATGCGGGCTATACCCCCAAGAGCGGAGACGCGAACGTCCTTCCGATCTATCAAAGCACGACTTACGCGTACGACACGCCCGAAGAGCTCGCGCACTTGTTCGACGTTCCGAAAGACGGGCATATCTATACCCGTATCTCCAACCCCACCGTGGCGGCGTTTGAGGAAAAGATCGCCGCTCTCGAAGGCGGCGTTGCGGCGATGATGACCTCCTCCGGTCAGGCTGCCACTTTGGTTGCCGTGCTCACCGCGGCGCAGGCGGGCGACAACATTCTTGCCTTCCCGACTTTGTACGGCGGAACGTTCAATCTTCTTAAAATTACCTTGATGAAGCTCGGCATCGAATGCCGCTTTATCCATTCCGAAATGACGGACGAAGAGATCGAGAGCATGATCGACGACAGAACGAAAATGATGTTCGGCGAGACCATCGCGAACCCTGCGATGGTGATCTTCGATTTCGATCGATTCGCGCCCCTTTGCCGCAGGCACGGCATTCTTCTCGCGATCGACAATACCCTCGCGACCCCTTGCCTCGTAACGCCGTTTAAGCACGGCGCGAACGTCGTGGTCCACAGCACCACCAAGTATCTGGACGGACACGCGGTCTCTGTGGGCGGCGTCATCGTGGACGGCGGAAACTTCGAATTCCGCGGCAATCCGCGTTATGCCGATTTCTATACGCCCGACGAGTCCTATCACGGCACGGTGTACGTGGACGAAGGCGGAAAGGCGGCGTTCGCTTTGAAGGCGAGAATGCAGCTGATGCGCGATATGGGCGTTTCCCCCTCTCCCTTTAACGCGTGGCTGACCAATCTCGGAACGGAAACGTTGCATCTTCGTATGCAAAGACACAGCGAGAACGCGCTCGCCGTTGCCCGCGCGCTCAAAAAGAACGATAAGATCTC
This sequence comes from Christensenella sp. UBA4247, assembly GCA_002395405.1. Lineage (GTDB taxonomy): Bacteria > Bacillota > Clostridia > Christensenellales > CAG-1252 > CAG-1252. Next base: position 8,051 of record DGWX01000044.1, on the reverse strand, counting down.
TTGGGTCAAATATTGCGGCCTTGAAGACGATCCGAATCACGAAGCCGCGTCGAAGTACTTTAAGGGCGGATTCGGCGGAATGGTCTGCTTCGGCGTAAAAGGCGGAAGAGAAAAGGCGGCGGACTTTATTAGGAATCTTTCCTTTATTCGCCAGTTGACCCACATCGCGGATTGCCGTACCTGCGTTTTGCATCCGGCTTCCACGACCCATCGCCAGCTTTCCGACCGAGAACTCGTCGAATGCGGCATCAGCGACGATTTTATCCGTCTTTCCGTCGGCATCGAAAACGCGGCGGATATTATCCGGGATATCGAGCAGTCGCTGAATCGATAACCGAAACGAAGCTCCCCGAAAGGGAAAAGGAGAAATTATGCCGATCGTCATACCGAAAGCGCTTCCGGCGTATCAAGTTTTATCCGATGAAAATATATTCGTAATGGGGGACGTGCGCGCGTCTTCTCAGGACATTCGACCGATCGAGATCGCGATCGTTAATTTGATGCCCACCAAAATCGAAACCGAAACGCAGCTTTTGAGGCTGGTTTCGAATTCTCCTTTGCAAGTCAAAGTTACTTTGATCAAAACGGATTCCTATACCCCCACTCACGTTTCGGAGAATCATCTTTCGAAGTTTTATAAAACCTTCGATGAGATCAAAACCAAGCGTTTCGACGGGCTCGTGATCACGGGCGCGCCGGTGGAGACCATTCCTTTTGAAGAAGTTAAATATTGGGACGAGCTGAAAAGCATTATGGCTTGGGCGGAAAAGAGCGTTACCTCCACGATGTTTATTTGTTGGGGCGCGCAAGCCGGGCTTTATTATCATTACGGGATCCAAAAGCGAACTTTGAAAAAGAAGCTGTTCGGGATCTATAAAAACGCGGCGGTCAATCCATTCGATCCTTTGCTCAAAGGAATGGACGACGAATTCTGCATTCCGATGAGCCGCCATACGGAGATCGATGAAGAGGCCGTTATGGCGTCGCCCGAGCTCGAAGTTCTCGCGCGCGGGAAAGAGTGCGGCATTTCGATCCTGAAAAGCCGAGATAACAAAAAGATTTTTTTGACCGGGCATTCGGAGTATGACCGCGATACGCTCTATAAAGAATATAAGCGCGACCTTGACAAAGGGGAAAAGATCGAGCCGCCCGTTAATTATTTGAACGAAAAAGGGGACGCGATCATCGTTAAATGGAAGAGCGCGGCGAATTTGATCTTTTATAATTGGCTGAACTATTACGTGTATCAGGTTACCCCGTATGACATCGAAAAAGCCTAACGGCGCGGTCGTCGTAAACGCGTATTGGCGCGGCGGGGACGAAGGCGCCCTCGAAATCGCGCGGAGGCTTTCCGAACGGGGCTATTCCTGCCCCTTGATCCGAACGGACGATCTTTTTATGCGCCTTGACGGCGGCGCGAAAGGGGATATTCCTCTTGATTTTGCCGTATTTCTCGATAAAGATTATTCGATCGCGCGGCTTCTCGAAAGCGAAGGCGTCCGTTTGTTTAACACAGCGGACGCGATCCGCCTTTCGGATGACAAAATGCTGACGCATATTTCCCTTCTCGCGCATTCTGTCCCGCAGCCGAAAACAATTCCTTCTCCCTTGTTTTTCGCGGGGGAAGAAAAGGGTGAATTCGTAAGAAACGTTATAAAAGAGCTCGGCTTCCCCCTCGTTGTAAAAAAGTGTTTCGGCGCTTTCGGGAAAGAGGTATATCTCGCAAAAAACGAAAACGAGCTGCTCGCGCTTCGAAAGAGGCTTCTTCCGGAGCCGCATTTGTATCAAGAGTACGTCGAATGCGGAGCAAGCGATCTGCGCGTGATCGTGATCGCGGGGCAAGCGGTCGCAGCTATGCGGAGACGGGCGGCGGCGAAAGGCGAATTTCGCGCGAACGCGGAACTCGGCGGATCGGGCGAAAGCATCGAATTGACGAAAGAGATCAAAGAGCTCGCCGAAAAGGCGGCAAGCGCGCTCGGGCTTTTTTACGCGGGCGTGGATCTTGTGGAAAAGGATGGGAACTATCTCCTTGTGGAGGTCAATTCGAACGCGCATTTCAAGCTGATCAAAAAAGTTACGGGCGTGGATGTTGCGGCGATATACGCCGAAAAGATCGAAAAGGAATTATTGAAAAACTGAGAGGTTTCTATGGAAGAAGAAAAGAAAGTTACGGAAATGGACGTTACGGATTATACCGATCCCCAATGCCCTTTTTGCGTGGACGCGTATAAGACGGACGTCGTAAAACCCATCGACGTCAGGCGCGTGATCGAAAAGCTGGACGAATATCTTTCGCGAAACGATTACGACGGCGCCGAACGCCATCTTTCCTATTGGCTAGAAGAAGCGAAACTCGGAAACGATAAGAAGGGCGCGTTCAGCGTGTACGAAGAGCAAATGGGGCTTTATCGCAAAAGAGGTAAAAAAGAGAAAGCGATCGAGAGCGCGGAGATGGCGATTCGCCTCGTGGACGAGCTGGAAATTCGCTCTACCGTAGGCGCGGCGACCTCGTTTTTGAACGCAGCCACGGTTTATAAAGCCTTCGGAAACGCGGAAAAAGCGATCCCTCTTTTCGAAGAGGCGCGCGCGATCTACGAAGAAAAGCTGCCCGAAACGGACGAAAGGCTTGCCGGTTTATACAATAATTTCGCGCTGGCGCTCGTGGATCTTTCCCGTTTCGAAGAAGCGCGCAAACTGTATCAAAAGGCGCTGTCGATCCTGTCTTCCGGCAAAGGGAACGAGCCGGAAATGGCGATCACCGAGCTGAATCTCGCGTCTCTTGCCGAGAAGGAGAGCGGTTTGGAGAAAGGGGAAGAGGAGATAGAAGGGCACCTTGATCGCGCGGAAAAACTCTTAAAAACGGAAGGATTGAAGAAGGACGGAAACTACGCTTTCGTTGCGGAAAAGTGCGCGCCCGTCTTCGGATATTACGGTTGGTTCTTGACCGAATCGGAGCTGAAAGGCGAAGCGGAAAAAATTTACGGAGTAAAGCTATGAAAGGAATGGAAATAGCGGAAGCATATTACGACCAATTCGGGAAAAAGATGCTGGACGAAGAATTTCCCGAGATCGCGGGGATCGTTGCGGTGGGGCTCGTAGGCAGCGGATCGGAGTGCTACGGCTATGACGACGAGCTTTCCCGCGATCATGATTTCGAACCGGGCTTTACCGTGTTTTTGCCGCCCGAAGAGGTGGTGGACAGAAAAACGGCGTTTCGTTTAGAACGCGCTTATGCCAAACTTCCGGACGAATTTATGGGGCTTACTCGCAACAAGGACGTTTCCTTCGACGCGGGCAGAAAGGGCGTCGTTCGCGCGGGCGATTTCTTTTTATCCAAAGTCGGGAGCGAAGAGGGCGACCTTTCTCTCGAAAAGTGGCTGACGATCCCCGAACATTATTTGATCGAAGCGACGAACGGAAAAGTTTTTCGCGACGATCTCGGGTTCTTTTCGGACGTCAGAAAGAAACTTGCCTTTTTCCCCGAAGACGTTCGCTTGAAAAAGCTCGCGGGATGCCTTTCCGCGGCGGAGCAAGCGGCGAACTATAACTTCGAAAGATTGCTTTTGAGGGGCGACGAGGCGGGCGCGCAGCTCGCGATCGTGGAGTACGTTCGCCACGCGATGCACGCGGCGTTTTTGCTGGAAAGGCGCTATATGCCTTATTATAAATGGGTTTTCCGCGCGTTTATCGAACTGCCGACCTTCGCGCTTTTGAAAGAAGATCTCGAAAGTCTTTTGACCGAGGGAAACGCAACGGGCGAGGCGATCGAGAAGAGAAGCCGCATTCGCCGGATCAACGCCGCGCTCGGAGAGGAACTGCGCCGTCAGGCGCTTTCCGATTACGACGGATTGCACCTCGATTCTTTCGCGCATTGCGTAAACGGAAAGATCAAAGATCCTTCCCTTCGGAACGCGCATATTATGGCGGCGATTTGAAAAAGAAAGCGGGCGTCCGGATAAGAGGATCCCGTGTTTCATTCCACCGTAACGGATTTTGCGAGGTTGCGCGGTTTGTCGGTGTCGCAACCGCGATATTTTGCGATAAAATAGGAAACGTATTGCATAACGATTGCCGCGGGAAGGGGCGAAAAGATCGGAGCGCAGTCGGGAACGAGAAGGCTTTCGTCCGCTTTTAATTCTTTTTCCTCGGACGGCGTCGTGATCGCGATGGTTCGAGCGCCTCGCGCCTTAACTTCGGCGATCGAGGCGGCGTCTTTTGCGGTGAGGCTCGGATCGGTCGCGATCGATAGGGTATAAACGCCGTTTTCCATTAAGGCGAGCGTTCCGTGTTTGAGTTCGCCGGAAGGGTAGGCTTCGGAAAAAACGTAGCTGATCTCTTTTAGTTTGAGGCTGCCCTCTTTCGCAGCGTAATAATCGGCGTTTCTCCCGAGGAAGAACACTGCTTCCGCGTCTTTGATCGAGAGGCATATTTCGGCGATCTTGTCTTCGAGTTTTACGATTTCTCCCGCTTTTAAGGGGAGGGAAGAAAGTTCTTTTTTGTAAAAATCGATTTGATTTTCGGAGAGCTTTTTCTTTGCCTCGGCGTACGTTAGGCACAAAAGAAACATCACGAGGGCTTGCGCGGCATACGACTTGGTCGCCGCGACCGCTCTTTCCGCGCCGCAGCGCGTTAGGATCGCTTCGTCGGCAAGACGAACGAGGGAAGAGGCGCGAACGTTGCAGACGCAAAGGACTTTTGCGCCCGCTTTTTTCGCTTTTCGGACGGCTTGCAGCGTGTCCGCCGTTTCGCCGCTTTGGCTGACCGCGATAACGAGCGGATTGCCGTCTCCTTCCCAACGTTCGGTCAGAAATTCGCTGGCGATATAGTCTTCCGTTCGAATGCCGAGGAGTTCGCGCGCCGTGCTTTTGAAGAGCAGAGCCGCGTGATATGCGCTTCCGCAGCCCACGAGGCAGATCCGTCCGAAATCCTCTTTGAAGAAATTACGGAGTCTTTCCTCCGGATACTTTTCGAGGGTGGAAGAAAGGGCGGACGGGACCTCACGGATCTCGGAAAGCATAAAGGATTCCGCTCCCTCCGTTGTGGTGGAAAAGTCGGCGGCTTCGCTCTTTTCCGTTTGGAACTCGATTTTTTGTAAGCGAAAGTCGTAAATCGAAATGCTTTGCGGCGTAAGAACCGCGATCTCCCCGTTCGACATCGTGTAAAATTCGTCGCAATATGCGGAAATTCCCGTAAAATCCGAGCAAAGCATATTTCCGCTTTTCCCGATCCCGCAAAGGAGAGGGCTGTCTTTTCGAACGCCGTACAGGACGTCTTTTTCGAACACGCTGATGATCCCGAGAGCGAAGCTGCCTTTTAAGTCCCGCGCGGCTCGCTTAATAGCGGAGAGAACGTCTCCCGTGTAATAAAAATCGATCAGATGCGCGATCACCTCGCTGTCCGTATCCGAAAAAAGCGTTACGCCTTTTTCCCGCAAAAATTCGGCAAGGGCGAGATAGTTCGTTATGATCCCGTTATGTACGACGGCGAATTTGGAATAGCGCGACGCGAAAGGGTGGGCGTTTTTATCGCTCGCGCCGCCGTGGGTCGCCCAGCGCGTGTGTCCGATCCCGCATTTTCCTTCCGCGGGCGTTTCTTTCAGCGCTTCTTCGAGGTGCCGGATCCTGCCCGCGCGCTTCTCCAAAAAGATATGCGAGCCGTCCGTTATCGCGACTCCGCTGCTGTCGTAACCTCTGTATTCGAGATTTTTCAGTCCGTTCAAAAGAACGGGAACGGCGTTTTCCCGTCCCGTATATCCTACGATGCCGCACATACTCTCCTCCTTTTCGCGTCGCTTATTCTATATGCGGGAGAGGCGGGACTTGACAAAAGCGGCATTTTTAATTTTCGCTTTGAATCGGCAACTTTTCGCTCTTTCGCATACAATATTATATGGAAAATTTGACTTTCGGAACGGATGGAATTCGCGGAATATACGGCAAGACTTTGACGGACGGCGACGCGTTTCGCCTCGGAGCGGCGCTCGGCTCTTCGGGTGACGTTTTGATCGGATCGGATAACCGACCTTCTTCTCCCTCGCTCGTGTCTGCGCTGGCGGCGGGAGTCGCTCGCGCGGGCGGCAGGGCGGTTTATACCTCTCTTATAACGACGCCGGCGCTTTATTACTGCCTGACGAGGCGGGAAGAAACGTACGCGGTTATGGTGACGGCAAGTCACAATCCCCCCTCGCATAACGGGCTGAAAGTTTTTTCGAGAAGCGGAAAACTTTCGGAGGAGGAGAGAGATCGCGTAACGGAGAAAATGGCGTCATGCACGTACGCCCCCTCTTACGCCGCCGTTCGAGGCGATCCGTCCATCTTATCTTTATACGAGGAATTTATTTTGTCCTTTGCGGGCGATCTTTCGGGCGTAAAGGTGGCGGTGGATTTCGCGGGCGGAGCACTCTTTGCGTTCAAAGAACTATTGAAAAAAACGGGCGCCACGGTTTTTCCCCTGAACGATCGGAGAAACGGCGATCGGATCAACGAGGAAGCGGGCGCGCTTTTCCCTTCGGTTACGGCGCGCGCGGTCAAAGAAGTATCGGCGGATATGGGCTTTGCGGCGGACGGAGACGGCGACCGTATCGCGGCTGTCAATAAAGGCGGCGAGATTTTGGACGGGGATAAGATCTTATATCTTCTCGCGTGTAAAATGAAAGAAGAAGGAACGCTTCGGAAGAACACGATCGCGCTTACCGTTATGACGAACAGCGGCGTATTGGAGAGTTTGGAGAAAAAGGGGATCCGCGCGCTATCCTGCGCCGTCGGTGACAGCGCCGTAACGAAAGCGATGGAAACGGAGAAACTCAGCCTCGGCGGCGAGCAGTCGGGGCATATCGTTCTCGGCGACCATTTAATGACGGGAGACGCGCTCCTCGTCGGAACAGCGCTTATGAAGATGATAAAACAAGAAGGCGACTTGCCCGATCTTTCGGGACTCAAAGTCTATCCGCAGATCCTTTTGAACGTTCCCGTTCGGGATAAAAAAGCCGCGCTGACGAACGAGGTAAGAGAGGCGGCGGAAAAAATCAAAGAGAGCTTCGGGGTCGGGCGCGTCCTCGTCAGAGAGAGCGGAACGGAGAACCTTGTTCGCGTTATGACGGAGCACCCTTCAAGGGAAAGAGCGGAAGAAGCGGCTTCGGCGCTCGCCGAGTTGATCCGAAGAGGCGGCCTACGGTAAAAAAAGAGGCGGGATCAGGGCATAAAAACGGGAAAGCAAGCGATTACTTTCCCGTTTTTGTTTGTTCGAAACTTTACAAATCGCGCCGGAAATGATAGAGTAGTATCGAAAAAGCGAGGTAAAAGTATGACAAAAGAAAGATTCGTTGCTTTTTTTGACGCGATCATGGCGATCATTATGACGATCGTCGTTTTGGAATTCGTGATCCCGGGCGGAACGAAATGGTCGGACCTTACCGTCCTCGGTTATCAGATCGTCGCGTATGCGATCTCCTTCTTTTGGCTCGGCGGAATGTGGATCAATATCCACGGCTTGTGGCACGACGTGGACACGATCGACCGCAGCGTTCTTTGGGCGAATATCGCGATGCTTTTCTTTTCTTCGATGATCCCCTTCCTCGTCGTGTACGTGGGTCGGAATATGAACGAGCTCGTTCCGCAGCTTTTATACGGGATAGATGTTCTTTTGATTACGATCTTTAACGAACTCAGTATCGAGCTTCTCGCGCGGCATCACGAATGTATGAGAAAAAATCTAAAATCCGTTCGCATTTCCATGGCGATCGATATTTCCGTTAAGATCATCGGAATCGTGATCGGGATCACTCTTTTCCCCGCGGCAATTATGATCTCGGTTTTGATCGCGATGCTGTATCTTGTTATCAGCCGAACGATAAACGAAAACAAGGAAAAAAAGGCGAAAGAAGAGTAAGGATCGGGAAGGGCGCAAGCGGAAGCGCGCTAAAAACGCGGCTCTTTTTTACACTTTTATTCGGCTTATGCGGCGAAAATGGAAAATTCCGAAAAAACGCTTGCAAACGCCGCCGTTATGCACTATAATACAAAAGTACTTGGGGATATGGCTCAGTTGGTAGA
>DGWX01000067.1 GCA_002395405.1 Christensenella sp. UBA4247 | reverse complement strand
TCCATCATACCGGGCATGGAAGCTCTCGCGCCCGAACGAACCGAAACCAAGAGGGGGTTCTTCAAGTCGCCGAACTTTTTGCCGTTGATCTTCTCCATTTTCGCGACGTTCTCCATGATCTCCGCCATAATGGAATCGTTGATCATTCTGCCGTCCTCGTAATACTGCGTGCAAGCCTCGGTGGAGATGGTAAAGCCCTGCGGCACGGGAAGACCGATCTTGGTCATTTCCGCAAGGTTCGCGCCTTTACCGCCGAGAAGCTCGCGCATGGTTGCGTCGCCTTCGGTGAAAAGATAGACGTATTTTTTCATGTAAAATCCTCCTAATAAAAACTCGTAAGTAAAACGGTTATTTCTATCATAATTCATTTCTCGATATTTAGCAAGAGTTTTGAAAAAAAACGCTTATTTTTTAAGGACAAAAAATAAAGAAAAAAATCAGATTTTCAAACGGAGAAGCGCGGAAAGTTCGAAAAAGGATTTGACCGTTCCGCCCGTTTTATAGCGCAAATATTGCGAAAAAAGAGATAGAAGTTCGGTATAAAGCGCGTTTTCCGCATTCGGATTTTCCCCCTCCAAAAAACGCGAAAGCAAAAGGCAAGCGGAAGAAGACAAGCGAAGGCAATACGGCGGTTTTTTATCGCGCGAACGCAAGCATCCTTCTTCGAGATCGAAGACGAAAAACCGCGGATCGAGCGAGGGAGAAAAGTCCCCTTCTCCGATCCCGTAGCCGGCAATTTTCAGCATATCGAGAACGTAATCGACGAACGCGGGAAGAGCGCCTCCGTCATAGCAAAGCGCCATAATAAAACGTAAAAGCCGAGTCATTTCCCTCGTTACGGGAGCGGACTCTTCGGTCAGCTTATCCGCGATCTCGAGCGCGGCGGCGCCGAGATAATAGCGCAAAAGATCGTCCGATATCGAAGTAAACGGGTCGCTGTAATCAAAGGATTTCAAAGAATAAAAGCCGTTTTTTCGAAACAATATGTAGGTACCGAAGGCGAAAGGAGCGGCGGCGTGACGCAAGCGCGATTTCGGCGAGGCGACGCCGCGAACTTTTACCGCGATTTTGCCGCAAGAATCCGTTAAAAGAGTAACGATCTTATCTCCTTCTCCGAATTCAGTCGCTCTGAGGCAGATGCCCTCCGCCTTGATCTCCTCCGTCAACCTTTCTTTCCTCCGACTTGTAATAGCTGTACGCCTCGGGAAGCCCCGTCTTACAGAAGAGATCCCAAAGCGCGTCTCTTTTTTCGTTTTTCGAATTCATACGCGTCCTCCGCTTTCATTATGAGCGGAAAAGAGTCGCGTTATACTATTTTTTTTCGGAATAACCAAGTAGCTCCAAGATCGCGCTGTTATCCTTCCAGCCGCTCTTTACTTTTACATAAAGGCGCAAATAAACCTGCCCGTCCACGAGCGCTTCGAGCTCTCTTCTCGCCGCAACGGAAATGCGCTTCAAAGTTTCGCCGCCCTTTCCGATAATGATGGGTTTATGCGTTTCTTTTTCGCAAATAAGATCCGCTTCGATGCGCGTGATCCCATCTTCCCCCGTTTCGAATTTTTTGATCTCGACGCCGATTCCGTGCGGGATCTCGGCAAGCAAAAATTTCAGCGCTTTTTCGCGAACGATCTCCGCCGCCATAAACCGAAGCGGTTTATCGGTGTACATATCTTCGGGATAATACGGAACGCCGTCTTTCAACATACCGCGGATCACCGAAACAAGCTCGGGAAGGTTTTCCTTCGTTGCCGCGGAAATGGGTACGATTTCAAGTCCTCGGATCGAAGAGAGTCGCTTGACGCTTTCCATTGCGAACGCCTTATCCGCAATATCCATTTTATTGAGCGCAACGACGGTATCCGCGGAAGACGCGGTTTTTTCCAAAAAGTCGAAAGAATCCTTGTCCAAGGGTTTGGACGCGTCGATCACGAAAAGTACGCCGTCGGAAGAATTTTTTGCGGAAGAGACCTCGTCCGCCATATACTTCGAGAGCTTGGAAGAACCCTTATGGATCCCCGGAGTATCGATAAAAACGGCTTGAAAATCATCGCCGTGCAGTATGCCGACGATCTTGTCGCGCGTCGTTTGCGGACGCCAACTGACGATCGAAACCTTTTCGCCCACGAGCGCGTTGATCAAAGTGGATTTGCCTGCGTTCGGCAAGCCTAAAATTGCAATAAAACCGGATTTCATTTGTATATTTCACCTGAAAAAAGTTATTCGGTATCGCCGAAACGGTGCGGCAGAAGCTCGGAAAATTGATAAATGCGAACAAGGGTATCGCTTGCGAGGATCACCGGGATATCGCCGCAAAATTCGCTCATTACCTGCAAGCATAGTCCGCAAGGAAACGCAAGATTCGCAGCGTTTGTATAAACCGCAAGCGCCGTTATATTCATATCCCCTTCCGAAACCGCTTTGAAGATCGCCACGCGCTCGGCGCAAACCGAAGCGCCGTAGCTGGCGTTCTCGATATTCGTTCCGCTGTAAATACGGCCGGACTCGGTTAAAACCGCCGCCCCCACGGGAAAGGAAGAATAAGGCGAATAGGAATTGCGACTTGCCTCGGTGGCGGCGTCTATCAATCGATCCATCGTTTCTTCTTGCATATTTATCTCCTTATATCCAGCGCGGAGAGGATCCTTTCTTCCTCTTTTCTCATTTGCGCGCGATCGGTCTCTTCGATATGATCGAAGGACAATAAATGCAGCAATCCGTGAACGGCGAGATAAGCGAGTTCTCGCTCGTAAGAATGCCCGTACTCTTTCGCCTGCTCTTTCGCTCTCGCTCGGCAAATAACGACCGAACCGATGTACGTCCGCCCTGTGGATGGGTCGGTATCCATCGGATAAGAAGCGGGCGACAGAGGCAGCGAAACTTTCTCGATCGTCGGAAAAGACAAAACGTCCGTTACCCGATCGACGTTTCTTTCTTCGCGGTTCAAAGAACGGATCCTATCCCTTCCGACGAAGGAAAGATCGGCGTCCGTTTCGGAAGCGCCCATCATGGCCGCTCCCGTCTCCCAAACCTCTTCGATCCGTTTTTTTTCCTCTCGGCTTCCGCCCGTTACATAGATCATTTTTTGAGTTTTTGCTGCGTATTGTACGCAATGCGCTCGTGGTGAACGCCCATCAATGTATTTACGACCGCTTCTTTTACCTTCGTCAGCTCCGCCATGGTGATCGGGCATTCGTCGAACTGTCTTTCCTGCATTTTTTGGCGAACGAGGTTATCCACAAGGGTTACGAGTTCGTCGCGGTTGGAGGGACGAACCGAACGAGTGGCGGCTTCGGCAATATCCGCGACCATCAAGATCGCGTTGATCTTGGTTTGCGGCTTTGGGCCGGGATAGGTATAGCCCTTTTCTTCCAGCGTACCTTCCGTTATGTTTTGCGCTTTATGATAGAAATACCCGACCGAACTGTCGCCGTGATGTTCGAGCGCGGCGGAAATGATCTCCTTCGGGAATCCTTTCTCTTCGAGGATCTTCGCGCCGGCTTCGGTGTGGCGCGTAATCATTTTTACGCTGGCTTCGGGGATCAACTCGTCGTGCGGATTATAGCCGCTCGTTTGATTCTCGGTAAAGAACTCGGGGTTTTCCATTTTTCCGATATCGTGGTATAAAGCCGCCGCCTTGGCGAGCGTCGGATTTTCACCGATCGCGTAAGCCGCCCTTTCCGAAATATTCGCAACGGTCAACGCGTGATTAAAGGTTCCGGGCGCTTTTTCTTCGAGTTCCTTCAAAAGAGGTTGATCGAAAGAGCAAAGCTCCATAAGGCGAAGCCCCGTGTTCAAATTAAACACCCGTTCGAAAACGGGAGAAAGGCAAAAATAGGCAAACAAACTGATCGCGCCGCCCACGACAACCGAAACGCCGACGGTAATCATTTGCATAAGGTCCGGATTGCCACCGACCGCCCCCGCGGAGATAAATCCCAAAATTCCGAAGGATAAAACGACGGAACTCGCCGTTAAAAGAACGCGCAAACGACCGGAAAACGGCTTGATCAAAAAAATCAAAAGACAGCCCATACCGACGTTTACAACGAGCGTCATAACTTGAAGTGAAATATCCTCGAAAACAAATTTTTCCGATCGATAGAAAAACAAGACCATCGCGACCGCGACAACGGAAATCGACGTCAAATGCGAGGATAAAGCCGCGTGTTTATCAAAATCCGTCCCGAGAAGGAGGGGGAGAAACGCGAGCGGCATCGCAAAAGCAAAATCGAAATGCAAACAAACGATCGAAGCGACGACCGTGATCAAGAGAGCGCTGTACGTTAAGACAACGGAAGAAGCGTCTCCTTTTCCGATCGAGCGCAGAATCAGAAAATTCGTGGCGAAAAGAGAAAAGATAACGAGCGCCGACGTAAATAAAGTCAAAAAGTCGAAGGTTACGCCGTATACGAATCGAAACGCCGCCACGACGCCCACAATGAGCGCGGCAAGCGCGGCGAAACAAAGAAAAGTTACGACGTAGAACAGCCATTTTTTTTGAGTTTTTTGCGCTTTGTCCAATTTACCCTCCAAAGCCTTCTTCCGGCGCGAACAGCGAATCGATACGCTGTTCTACGGTATAGTATAGCACTATATAGAGCGTATTGTCTATCTTTTTTTGTTCGACCGTTACGGCGGAGAACGCGCTTGCGTAAAAGGGAACGGAGGTTAAAATTTCCGCCCTCGCTCTTTCGACGACGGAAGGC
>DGWX01000033.1 GCA_002395405.1 Christensenella sp. UBA4247 | reverse complement strand
CCAGCCGGCGTTTCTTCCCATGACTTCGACCACGCACACCATACCCGTGTTGTAAACCGTGGAATCGAGTTTAAGCTCCATAATGGAAGTTGCGACGTATTTTGCCGCGCTGCCGTAACCGGGGCAGTGATCGGTTCCGAAAAGGTCGTTGTCAATGGTTTTGGGAACGCCCATTACGCGGCATTCGTATCCGCTCTTTTGCATATATTTGGAAACCTTGTTGCAGGTATCCATACTGTCGTTTCCGCCGTTATACAGGAAATAGCGGATGTTATATTTTTTGAAAACTTCGAGAAGTCTCTTATAATCGGTTTCGTCCTGGTCCGCGCTTTTGAGCTTATAGCGAACGCTGCCGAGCGCGGAAGAGGGGGTATTTTTCAAGAGCTCGAGTTCTTTCATATCCTCTTTCGAAATATCGTAAAACTGTTCGTCCAAAATTCCCTTGATGCCGTGCGCCGCACCGTACACGTTCGTAATAACGTCCGAATGTTTCAACGCTTCGATGAAAACGCCCGCCGCGCTGGAATTGATGACGGACGAAGGTCCGCCCGACTGCCCGAAAATAAGTGCGCCCTTTAATTGTTCCATAGTATCCTCCCAATGGCTTTCGCCTTTTTTCCTTTTTTATTGTACTATAAACGCCGCCCCTCGGCAAACGTTTTTACAAACTCAGCATTTTTGCTTGCTCGAAAAGTTTTTCGTCAAACCTAGGCTTTACGGCAAGCGCGTCTTTGATCGGAAGATCGATCACGTCGTTCCCCTGGATCCCGACGACCAAACCTCCCTTATTTTCCTTCAAAAGTTCCACGGCGCGAATGCCGAGGCGGCTTGCGAGAACGCGATCTTCCATCGAGGGAGAACCGCCGCGCTGGATATAGCCGAGAACGGTCGAACGAAGAGACAGCCCCGTTCGCGCTTTGATCTCTTTCATCGCTTCGTCCAAGGGACAAGCGCCTTCCGCGAGAACGACGATCCCGCTCGTTTTTCCGACGGCGGCGCCGCGCAAAAGAACGGACGCGACCTCGTCAAAATCCACGGGGTGTTCGGGAACGAGGATCACTTCCGCCCCGCCGGCAAGTCCCGCGTGTAGCGCGATCTGACCGCTGTGTCTTCCCATAACCTGAACGATAACGACGCGCTCGTGAGAACTCATCGTGTCTCTTAAATTGTTGATCGCGTTGACGGCGGTGTTGACCGCGGTATCGAACCCGATCGTACGGTCGGTATAACCGAGATCGTTATCGATCGTTCCGGGGATCCCCACCGTTTTGATACCGAAATCCGAGTAAAGATCGTTCGCGCCGCGAAGGGAACCGTCTCCGCCGATGACGACGAGCCCTTCCACGTTATTATTCGCGAGAGATTCCGCCGCTTTTTTTCTGCCTTCGTAGGTATTGAACTCGTCCGAACGGGCGGTTCGAAGGATCGTTCCGCCGCGCTGGATCGTATCGGATACGGTGCGACGGGAAAGCATATGCATATCGCCGCCGATCAGCCCGATATACCCTCTCTCGACGCCATATACTTCCATATTATAATAGCTGGACGATCGCACAACCGCGCGGATCGCCGCATTCATGCCGGGCGCGTCTCCGCCCGAAGTCAAAACCGCAATTCGTTTCATATCGGCTCCTTCGTTATTTACTGAAAATATTGTATCACCTCGACAGGTCGCAATACAAATATTATTTATGCCGTATCGTTTGGAAAATGCAGTAAATTCTCTTTTTTTCGAAAGGGAAAATCAAGTTCCGCTTCGCCTTTCGCGTCCCCTAAAAAAAAGAGACTGCGACGATCGACCCTCTTCGCAATCTCTTATTTCAACCTCTCATTCGTTTTTTTCTTTTTCTATTTTTTTCGCGGTTTCACTTCCACGTTCTCCGGCCCGAATAGTCCGTAAAGTTCAGCGAGAAAACTGTCGCTATCCGCGACGGTATGATCGAATTTATAATATTTTCCGCCGATCAACATATAAAGCTCGATCCCGCCCTTGTACGCCTCCGAGACGCTTTTGAGCTTCCGATACGACCTCTCCCCATCCGGCAAGCGAACGACGAACACGACGTTTCTTTCTTCCTTCGGTTTCTCTTGTTCTTCCGTTTTCTCCGTATTTTGCCATGCTCTTACGGAACGAAGGTTCAAAGTATACTTTCCGTCTCTGTCTTTCAAAACGCCGTCCGCAAGAACGATATTACCCGACTTGATCAGATCTTTACAGCGTGAATATGTCCCGCCGTAAGCGACCGCCTCGATGATCCCGTCCAAATCTTGGAGTTTCAGGATCGCCATTTCGTTTCCGCTCTTATCGACCTTTTTTACGACGTCCAAAAGCATTCCCGCCGCCGTAACTTGATTTCCGTCCAACGAATGGACCTCCACGACCGCTTCCTCGTCCTGCTGAGCGGCGAGCGCGGCTTCCTCCGCTTCCGCTACCTGCGCGGTGCTGAAAGAAACGGATTTGTACGCTTCTTTATAGTCTTCGAGAGGATGACCCGAAAGATAGAGGGAGAAAACTTCGTATTCGTTTTCGAGGATCTGTTTGCGGGAAAGCTCGGGCATTTTTACGAGATCTACGTCCACGTTCAGGTCTTCGATCTCATCAAACAAAGAGAATTGTCCCGTCATTTTGCGCTTATTGTCTTCCGCGGTGGCGCTCATAACTTGCTCATAATTCGCGAGCAGAGTCGCCCTGTTCTCCCCGAGACAATCAAACGCGCCCGCTTTGATCAAATTTTCGATCATCGCGCGGTTGGGCATAACGGTTTGGCGGCGGAAGAAATCGGACAAGCTCTTGTATTTGCCCCCTCTCTTTTTCTCTTCGATCACGTGCCTTGCCGCTTCTTCCCCCACGGCTTTGACCGCAACCAGCCCGAAACGAACTTTCTTTCCGTCCGTCGTAAAGAACACGTCTCCTTCGTTTATATCCGGTTTCAAAACCTCCACGCCTTTCGAGCGAAGATAGGTAACGTACTTCGCGACTTCTTTGATATTCGTGATCCTGTCGTTGATGACGGCGGCGATGAATTCGGGCGTATAGTATTTTTTGAGATACGCCGTTTCGTAAGATAAGACGGCGTAAGCGGCGGCGTGGGATTTATTAAACGCGTACTTCGCGAAATCCGCCATATCGTCAAACAGCTTGGTCGCGACCTCTTCCGAAACGCCGCGCTTCAAAGCGCCTTCAACGGCGGTCAGTTTTTTCTTGGGGTTTGCGGGAGAGCCGTTAAAGAAGATCTTCTTCTGCTCGTCCATCAGCTTGGCTTTCTTCTTGCTCATGATACGGCGCAAAATATCCGCGCG
>DGWX01000020.1 GCA_002395405.1 Christensenella sp. UBA4247 | reverse complement strand
GGAGCCCTTATGCCCGCGCTCCAAGCGGCTCAGGGCGTTTACGGATATCTCCCCGTTGAGGTGCAACAGATCGTGGCGGATGAGCTCGGCGTTCCTCTCGAAAAAGTATTCGGAGTTTCGACCTTCTATTCGCAATTTACCTTGAACCCTCGCGGAAAATATCAAATCTCCGTTTGCCTCGGAACCGCGTGTTACGTTAAAGGATCGGGCGATCTCATCAACGAGGTCAAGAACATCTTAAAGATCGACAACGACGAATGCACGCCGGACAGGAAGTTCTCTCTTCTCGAAACGCGCTGTATCGGTTGCTGCGGTCTCGCCCCCGTTCTCAGCGTAAACGACGAGGTGTACGGTAGGATCACGGCGAAAGACGTTGCCGGGATCCTTGCGAAATACTCCGCCTAACGGATCGTTTCGAAAAAAACCAAAAAAAGCGGCTTTGCGGTTTTGCAAAGCCGTTTTTATATGGAAACTTGTTTTGAGAGAAAAAGGAATCTGCTTCTTGGGAATTCTTTCCTCTTTTCTTAGCCTTTCCCCGTCCGCATTGACAATTGAATAGCGATCCCTTATAATAAACAAATAAACCGAAATTGCCCGATCCGTCTTTTTTTTATACAAGGAGCGACAATGAAAAAAAACTTTTTGAGAATTTTATGTTTTGTACTCGTTTCGTTTGCCTTTGCGCTCGTATTTACGGCGTGCAACCAAACGAACAAAGAACCGCAAACATTTACCGTTTCTTACGTAACGTCGGGTGCGCAGTTCCTTGGGAAAAGCGTGGCGGTGGAAGGAGACGAAACGGTAAAAGAGGGTGACGCCTTTTCTTTTACGGTTCGATTGTACGGAGGCTATCTTCCCGATAACCTGATCGTTCGCTTAGGATCGGAAAAAATCGATCCTGTTTCCGTTACGATGAGCGGCGGCACGGCGTACGGCTCCGATATTTCGGAGAGCTTGAACGCGGGCGAGCATATCGTTTGCGAATATATCGTCTCGGGCGTTCGCGAAAAGCCTTACGTGGGCATTACGGCAAACGGTCTTTCCCGCGCTCTTGTAACCCTTCCGATTATAGACGAAAACGATCACGCGGTCGGGTATCGCGTGGCGAAAGAGTATTATTTCAGCGAAGATTACGCGGCGATTCCCTATATGACGCTGGACGATTGCTGCGAAAGCGTCGTTTACTTCGAAGGAGAAGTTAAGTCGATCACGTTACCCTTCGGAGAACATTATTTTCTCCTTTGCGATTCTAAGGAGATCGGGGTCTATCGCGAGAGAGAAGAAGAGGAACTCGAATATTTCCCCTTATTGCAGGATCGTTTTGACTATTATGTCGAAGCGGGTAGCTTCGTGTATCTCGCGGGCAGGGCGAAAGCGGGAGATCGCGTCACCGTTCACGATCGCGCCTTGACTTACGACGAAGAAAACGAAGCGATCCGTCTCGCCGTATCGGAAGAATATGAGTATGCGGTTATGATCCCGCGCGATTTGACGGACGCTTCTTTGACCGTTTGGATCAAGGAAGAGGGCGCCGAACCGACCGAACAGGATGATAATGATCTCTCTTACGGATTGTTGAGCGCGGACGGACGCACGCATTGGTACGACGTTTCCGAATTCTCCGACGAGTGTTTCATTGAGCTTCCGTCTTACGCGGATCGCTGGGATTATTATCTTTCCGAGGCGCCGGATAGCGATCGAAACGTAAAAGAAATCGAGCGTGTTGTATTAAACGGAAAAAATTGCCTTCACGTGCAAAAGAGCGATCTTCCGAACGGGGTCGCATTTCTTCGCTCGAAAGTAAAACCCGAGTTTACCGTAGCTGAAAGATCTTCGGAAGATCCGACCGCTTATTATATCTCTTTCCGCCTTAGTAAACCCACCGTTCAAAACGATTCGAATGTAACTTGGTTTTACGGCGCGGAACCTGTCTTTTACGCGAAAGGAGGATCGGCGGAAGAGAGCGTGTTCGTATTCGAAAACGGATATTTTTACGCGTACGTTTTTATGAAAGGCGTTGACTCCGTGATCTTGGAGTATTCCTCGTCGCCCGAGGGCGAGAAGCGAATGTCTTCACTGACTTATTCCGTCTATCGAAAAAGTTATAATAAAGAAAACTTCGAAACGGTCGGCGGCTATTCGGGTCGCGTCGTAACCGATTTTTCTTACGGCGATAGAGAGATGATCGAGATCCCTTGCGAAGGAAGCGTGACAGAATCGTATTTGGTCTCGTTTTCTATGATCCTCGAAGACTATACGGCGACAGGGTTTAACGTGGATTTCGAAAACTCGGATTTCGGCGAAGCGCAAGCTTACGTTTCGAATTTCGAAACCGAGACGAACGCCCACGGTATTTCTTTCTTGAAAAACGCGGATGAATGGGGCGAAAATGCCGTAATCGGCGTTAGTCGGGAACTCTATTTGGATCTTGTTGCGGGAGATAAAACGGTGCTGTACGTTGACGTTATGTGCGGCGATGAAGGCGTTCCCGCCGTCTTCTTCCCTTTGACGGACGTAACGGGAAGGCCGATCGAAGTTTATAAAAGCGAAGAAGGAAGTAAGGCGTTCGTTTTGCGTCTCGGAGAAGGATATTACGATTTCGAAAAGCCGCTTCGACTCGTCGTTACATATGAAGAGGAAGAAGAGGAACCGGAGTGGGATTGATCTTGCTTAGAAAAGCTCGAATTCGAGCGATAAAACGTAAACCGCGGCGCTTCTGCGTCGCGTTTTTTACAGATCGAGAGTTTCTCTCGCTTTTTCGATCCGGAAAGACATTCGGTTACAAATTTTTTACAATTACTTAAAGTTTGAATATATTTATTGCAAAAAAAGTCGCAATATGCTAAAATCAATTTTGAGCGTGCCTCGCGCGCGCGAGGAGCTATGAAACTTTCCGAACATCTTGTGGATCTTATGCAAAACGCAGTGGACGCCTGCGCGAAACACGTGTTGATTATGATCTCCGGCGCGGGAGACGCGATTTCTCTGACCGTGCAAGACGACGGAGAAGGGATCAAATCCTCGGAAGTGGAAAAGGCGATGCGCGGAGAAAAGGCGCCGCGCGGCAGAGGTCTTCTCCTTTTGAAAGAAGAAGCGGAAAGAAACGGCGGAAAATTCGCCTATTCGAGCGCAGGAAAAGGAACGTCGATCGAAGCGGAATTTCGCTTCCCCGAAATGGGAAAGATCGGAGACGCGCTCCTCGTCTTTTGGCAGGAGTTCGGCATTATGGATTTTACTCTGTCCATGACGTCGGATAAAGGCGTGTTCGTGTTCGATTCCCGTCTGATTTCCGAGAAATACGGAAGGAAAGACGACGTACAAACGATGGTCAAGGTCCGAAAGGACGTAAACTATGCCCAAACAAATCTTTATGGAGGAATTTGAAATGAAAAGCATCGCGGACATCAATGCAATTCGAGAGCAAATGAGATCGAAAGTTCTCATTCGCGACAACGCGAAAGACGGAGAGACGCACGTCTTCGTGGGTATGGGCACGAGCGGGCTGGAACACGGCGCCGTGGAAGTGTTTAACGCGTTTGTGGACGAAATCTCTTCCCGTTGCATTAAGAACGTCAGGATCTCCCGCACCGGATCGCTCGGAAAAAGCGAGATCGAACCCGTTGCCGAGGTCGCGCTTCCCGGAGAGGCGCCCGTGCGTTACGGCAATTTGACGCCCGATAAAGTAAAAGAAATCGTTGAAAATCACGTCGTCGGCGGAAAGCCGGTCTCGGCGTACGTCGTAAAGTAAGGAGGAAGCTATGTATAGAAGTCACATTTTGGTTTGCGGCGGTACCGGTTGCCATTCCAATAACAGCGCGAATATCCTGAAAGCGTTCCGTGAGGAACTCAAAAAGAACGGACTCGAAGCGGACGTCCAGACGGTGCAGACCGGTTGCTTCGGTCTTTGCGCGGTCGGCCCCGTCGTTATTATCTATCCCGAAGGCGCGTTTTACAGCTGCGTAAAAGTGGAAGACGTGCAAGAGATCGTTTCGGAACACCTCGTTAAAGGAAGGCTCGTCGAGCGCTTGCTTTATAAAGAGAAAGCTACGGGCGAGACCGTTAAAGCGCTTTCCGACACGAACTTTTACAAAAAGCAAACGCGCGTCGTTCTCCGTAACTGCGGCGTGATCGACCCCGAAAATATAGACGAATACATCGCGATGGACGGTTATCAAGCCTTGATCAAAGCATTGACCTCGATGCAACCGCAAGAAGTCATCGACGTCGTTCTCGATTCCGGGCTTCGCGGTCGCGGAGGCGCAGGCTTCCCCACCGGCAGGAAATGGCAATTTACGAGAAACGCCGTGGGCGACGAAAAGTACGTTGCCTGTAACGCGGACGAGGGCGACCCCGGCGCGTTTATGGA
>DGWX01000053.1 GCA_002395405.1 Christensenella sp. UBA4247 | reverse complement strand
CGGACGGATAGGGAAATTCGATCAATCCGTAAAATTTCGGTTTTTCGCTGAAATCAACGGCTTCAAACAGTTTCTTTTCTTCCCAAATCTTTTGCCATTTGGGTTCGACGATCTCCGGACGATACTCTTTCATACTTCTCCTTCAAGCGCGCCGAAATTTTCCGAGGCGCAATATTCGATTATAATATTTAATAATATTATACTTAGTCGGGAAAGTCAAAGATTTTGGGAAGAAATGGAGAAAACGACGAAAAGGGTTTAAGGAATGAAAGATCGGGAAATGCTAAAAAAGGAGGTAAAACGAATGAACCCTTTTGAACTAAAACCGATGGAAATGGAAAATTGCTTCAAAGAGCGCAAAGATCTGTACGGTTACAGCTATGATAAATACAGCGCAGACCCTTATTCCAAGCTCCGCATTATTTTAATGAACGGAACGGAATTCGAAGAAGTGTACTTCGGTCATAACGCGATGCGAAACGAAGCGCGCGGCGATCTCAGGCGCGATCTCGCCCTCTTGCGCCGCTCGGAGCAAATGCAGCAAAAGCAAATCGCTTGCTTGAAACCGATCAGCGAAAGCGTTCTCGAAAACACGATCGCTTACGAGCAACTCGCCGTGGATCTGACTGCGCTTATGGCGTCGAGAGAGCAAAATCTTTACGTAAAGCACTGCTTGGATTTCGCGCTTTTGGAAGACTTCGACCACTTGTATCGCTATGCCGATCTTATGAATATGGAAACGGGCGAAAAGGCGGAAGATCTCGTTGGCGGCTATACGGAGATCATGCCCGGTCGCCCCACGATCGCGGAACACCGCCACCCTTACGACGACGTAAAGCGCCCGATCTCCGCTAAACAGGACTCTCTTTTGACCAAATTGCAAGTGAACATCATAACCGCGGCGGAACAGCAAACGATGAACTATTATATGAACCAATGCGGCTTTTACAAATCCGATCTCGGCAGAAGACTGTATCAGGAGATCGCGATGATCGAAGAACAACACGTCAGCCAATACGGCTCTTTGATCGATCCGGTTTGTTCCCCCCTCGAAAAATTATTGATGCACGAGTACACCGAAGCGTATCTCTATTACAGCGCTTATGAAACCGAAACGGACGCTAAATTGAAACGCGTTTGGGAAGAATTTTTCGAACAGGAAGTCGCGCACCTGCACTTTGCCGCAGAGCTTCTTAAAAAGTACGACGGCAAGGAATATCAGGAAGTTATTCCGAAAGCGGATTTTCCCGAATTACTCGCACTTTCCGAGCAAAAAGAATACGTCCGCGGCGTCCTTAAAAATACCGTTAACGAAACGGCGATGCGCGAAGATTTCAGCCGCTTGGACGCCCTTTCCGACACCTTCGATTTCTTCTCTTATCAAAAGCGCGTAAACGGAAACGACGCCGGCATTGCAAGCCACGAAGTCATAGAAAAGCATATAAAGGAACTCGGCGAAGACTATCGCTATCAGCTGAAAGAACACCCCGTTTCCGAGCTGAGAAAACGCGATGAAGATAACGTTCGCGTAGGACGAGTAAAGAGCAAAGTCGCCGCAAAATAAGCGCGAAACAAAAAAAACGCACCGATCGATCGGTGCGTTTTTTTATTCAATCGGTTTCGTTAAGCAACGTAGGGCAAACCGTTTACGATGCGAGGAACGCGCTCGTATTCTTTCTCATACCAAACGGTATAGAAATCGAAAGAACTGTCCGCCTTTATCTCAATGATCGAATAGCCTTTCATAAGGTTCGTAGGATCGTCCGTTTTGCCGTTTGAATACAAAGAATAAGTCGCATAACCCGAGCAGGTACCGTAACAAAGATAAACCGGAGTTTCTCCCGCTGCGTAATCTTCGTAAACGACGGAATTATTGATATGATCGTGTCCGTTGAAAACGCCGTTAACCCCGTTTCTCAGGCTCTTCATCAGGTCGTACATTCCGTTATTATAATCGGATGAACAGCAGCCTTCATAGTTCGCCGTTCCCGCGACCAAATTCCAGCCGTCTTTGAGAACGAGGCGACCGATGACGTTGCCGCCTTTGGTCAGTTCGCTTCCCGGAACTTCCGACCAACCGTCTTCCACTGCCTCGCCTACGGGCAGATACTTTACGTTTCCGTGTTCCACGAGGGGAATATGGATAAAGAGCATCGTTTTCGCTCCCGCCGCGATCGCCTTCTCAACTTGCGCTTTGTACCAATCCATTTGGTTGGGTTTCAAATAATCGTAGCTACCCTTCTCCACGCCGAGCCTTTTTGCGTCCGCGTCCGTGATCGCGTCGCCGGAGTCCATAAAGATCATCGATTGAACGAGGGAATAATTGTCGCCGAGGAGGTTTACGACGTAGTTACCGATGCCCCAAACGCTTTCCCCGGAAGGCGATTTTTTAACGTCGTCATCCAAAAGCGCGTGAGGATACTTTTCCCAAATGCGCATAAGCTCCGCCCTTGAAAGCGCAAAGAATTGATCGCCTTCGTGGTTTCCGAGGCAGTACGACCAATACACGCCGAGTTTTTCCATAATTTCGGCAAATTGGATCACCCTCGATCTGCCGCGAATACTCGTAACGATATCACCCGTAAAGGTAACGTAATCGGGCTTTTCTTGATAGATCGCTTTCAGGAAATTATCAAGCGTACGCTCATTTTCCGCCATTCTTTCCGAATAGTGCATATCGGTAAATTGAAGAACACGCCAAGGCGTCGTATCGATCGAGCCGTCCTCGTTTAATTTAACGAGAGCGGGCGCGTCCGTTTGATTGCCGCCCTCGCCGGGCGCAAGGAGCGTTACGTTCGATTCGATCGGATGGATCTTATTCCAATCGACGTGCATCGGTTGCGGACCGTACAAAAGGATCGCGAGCGCCGCAATAATTACAAACAGCGCGATGCAAACCGAAATGATGACTTTCTTTTTCAGCGGGGTTTTTGTTTCGATTCCCATTTTTTCCTCCCGAAGCGTACTTCGCTTTTCAAATATTTCTTTTATATGGTCGCGCGCGAGGCGTTAGCCTGCGTAGGCTTCCGAATCGATTACAAGCGGTATCCGCTCGCCGATATTATTAAATCGAACGGAATAATAATCGAAGTTCTTTTTCTCGTTTATTTCAATGACGGAATAGCCGCGAAGCGCGTAATCGTCTGAGAGCGAATATCCGTACCTATAAAGGTTATAGCCCTGAACGCCGCTACACGTCCCGTAACAGAGGAA
>DGWX01000064.1 GCA_002395405.1 Christensenella sp. UBA4247 | reverse complement strand
CACCCCACCAAATATGCGGAAGAGCTCGTAAAGAAAATGAAAAAGAGCGGTGCGAAAGCTTACCTCGTAAATACCGGATGGAACGGAACGGGTAAGAGGATCTCGATCAAGGATACCCGCGGCATTATCGACGCGATCTTGAACGGCGAGATCAATAAGGCTCCCACCAAGAAGATCCCGTATTTCGACCTCGAAGTTCCGACCGAGTTGAAAGGCGTGGATACCGGTATCCTCGATCCGCGCGATACCTATCAAGACGCGGCGAAGTGGGAAGAAAAGGCGCAAGACCTTGCGGCAAGATTCGTAAAGAACTTCGCGAAGTACGAAACGAACGAAGCGGGCAAAGCGCTCGTAAAAGCGGGTCCCTCGCTGAAATAAAAACATTCGGACATAAATTGATTCGTAGGATAGAGAGAAGCAATTCTCTCTATCTCTATAAGGAGGAAAAATGAAACTGAAAGCGTTGCCTTACGATCTGACGGTTTGCAAACTGCGTTCGCTTTCCGATTTGCCCCAAGGGAGCGGGTTTTTCTTCCTTGGAAAAACGGACGAGGAGATCTCGCTCGTTTGCGAAACGCGCTTGACGCCGAACGATACGATCGCGAAAGAAAGCGGCTGGAAAGCGTTTCGGATCCAAGGCGAATTGGACTTTTCTTTGATCGGGATCTTATCGAAGATCTCCGCGATACTTGCCGAAGAAAAGATCGGGATCTTTGCTATTTCCACTTATAATACCGACACGATCCTCCTTAAAAGTGAGAATTTCGAAAAGGGCTTAAAGGCACTTGCCGAAAAAGGATATGAGATCGAATGATCCGTTCTTGATTTCCTGCGGAGTTATATATGAACAATATAGTATATCAAGTACATAATAATCTTTATATCAATTTGACTAACCGTTGCCCTTGCGCTTGCGTGTTTTGCTTGCGAAACAAAACCGATCGGGTAGGGCAGTCGGACAGATTGTGGCTTGAAAAAGAGCCTACCGTTCAAGAAGTGGAAGCGGAATTCGAAAAGCGCGACGTATCTTCGTTTGATGAGATCGTGTTTTGCGGATTCGGAGAACCGACCGAGCGGCTGGACGCGATCAAAGAGATCGCCGCGTTTTTGAAAGAGAAATACGATAAACCGATCCGCTTGAATACGAACGGTCTCGGCGACCTTATAAACGGTAGGAAGATCGCGGGGGAACTCGCGGGTCTGATCGACGTCGTTTCCATCAGCTTGAACACGCCTTCCGAGAAAAGATATATGGAAGAAGTCCGCCCGTCATTCGGGAAAGGATCGTTCGGCGCGCTCCTTTCGTTTGCAAAAGATTGCGTAAAAGTGATCCCCAAGGTCGTTCTTTCCACGGTAGCTACGACCCTTTCGAAAGAGGAAGAGGAAGAGTGCGCCCGAATGATCGAGGCGATCGGCGCGACGTACCGCATTCGTCCCTTTGAATAAAGGAGCTACTCCCTCGTTTTTCGACAAGAAGACGCGCGGTGATTCGGACCTTTCCTTATGTCGAGAACCGCTCGTTTTCGCCCGCTTCCGGCGACGCTTGACAAACGAGGAAAACTATCGTATAATAATACAAAATACGAAGGATAATCTATGGAAAAAGTATTGCATTTTTTTAAGTCAACGATGACCGTGCCTCTCGCTTGGGGGACGTTTCACTGGGTCGCGGTCGCGTCCGTTATCGTTATCACTTTTTTGCTTTGTCTCTTCTTTCGCAATGCGGATAATAAGGTATTCCGCCTCGTCCTCATTATCATTTGGGCGATTATGTTTACGATGGAAGTCATAAAACAGGTGGAAGAAGCTGCGCATTTTAATGAAGACGGTACTTTATATTGGGCGTATAATTGGTCCACGTTCCCGCTTCAACTTTGCGATTCGCCGCTATGGTTCCTATTGCCCGTCGCCTGTTTGAAGGAAGGAAAGGTCAGGGACCTGTTTATCGCGTACGTTTCCACCTACGTTCTTTTGGGTGGTCTCGCGACCTATTCTTTCCCGCAAACTACTTTCGGACCGACCGCCTATGTAAACGTTCAAACGATGGTTCACCACGGGCTCCAAATCGCCTCTTCCGTCCTTATCGCGGTACATTACAAAGAAAAGATCAAGAAACTTTCCTTCTTCCTGAATGCGATCCCCGTGTTTGTAGGTTTCGTAATCGTTGCCACGATCTTTAACGTTGCCGCGCACGCCGCGGTTCCGAATATGGAGATCAATATGTGCTATATCAGCCCGTATTTCAGAAAAACCGTTCCCATCGAGGCGGTGAACGGCGCTTTCCAAAAGATGCATTGGCTCGCTGTCATATTCTTCTATATCGGCGCGCTTACCGTTTTGGCGTTTATCATTTATATGATCTATTACGGTATTTTCCATTTGATCGAAAGGCGTTCCAAAGCGCCCGCGAAAAATTGATCTTTGCATTCGATCGTTGATTTGCGCCCCGTCGGCTATCTTCCGTCGGGGCGCTTTTTTATCGAAAAACGAAAAATTACGAGATCGAAATTCGGGCGAAAAAAATTGTCGCAATATCTCGGAAAAACGCTTGACAGCCTGTAAGGCCTATGATAACATAGTCGTAAAGAAAATCTTTAAGAGCGATACGAGATATCGACAAGATTTAAGTGAATACATTTTTTGCTTATATGCCTTGTCGGATTTCGCCCGGCAAGGTTTTTTTATAAGAAATTTTATTATGGAGGTATTCATATGAATAAAAACGGTCTCGTATTCGACGTTGAAGACAAGCCGAAGATCAGTCAACTGATCGTCTTTGCTCTTCAACAAGTGCTTGCCATTATGGCGGCAACCATTGCGGTTCCGACCATCATCGGCTTGCCCACGCAGATTCCGGCGGCGATCCTCGGCGCAGGCGTAGGAACGATCGTGTATCTGCTCTTTACGCGCTTTAAGAGCCCCGTGTTCCTCGGCAGCTCCTTCGCGTTCCTGAGCTCTTTGTTCGTCGCGATGACGTATGGCTACTGCGGTATCTTGGTCGGTTCCATCTTCGCGGGTCTCGTGTACGTTGTGATCGCGATCGTGATCCACTTTGCGGGAACGAAATGGGTTTCGAAATTGATGCCTCCCGTTATCATCGGGCCGACGGTCGCTTTGATCGGTCTCTCCCTTGCGGGCAGCGCGATGGGTGACATCGTAAAAGCAAACGGCGACGCTTTGAACGGCGGCTACAACCTGATCGGCCTTCTTTGCGGCCTTGTAGCCTTCATCGTGATCGTTATTTGCTCCACCCAAAAGAAATATAAGAATATGAAGTTGATCCCCTTTATTTTGGGTATCGGCGCCGGCTATCTCTGCGCTTCGATCTTCTCGATCTTCGGTTACTGCTTCAAGGTCGAGTATCTCCAAATCATCAACTGGGATCCCATCGTTAAAAACTTCGTCGTGAACGGCAAATTTACGGGCATTACCGCTTTCTTGAACTATCCGCGCTTCGGTCTCCTCGAGGGCATTAAAGAAATCGCGAACAAAGAAGCGGGCATCAGCGGCGCGAACCTTCTCAAC
The DNA here is from genome assembly GCA_002395405.1 of Christensenella sp. UBA4247. GTDB lineage: Bacteria > Bacillota > Clostridia > Christensenellales > CAG-1252 > CAG-1252. The sequence goes on along the minus strand of DGWX01000064.1, from coordinate 5,738 downwards.
TGGGCGGGCGTCGGCGAAGTTGCGCTTGCCTTTATCCCGGTTGCGCTCGTCGTTTTCGCTGAGCATATCGCGGATCACAAGAACCTCGGCTCCATCATCGGCCGCGACCTCGTGGAAGGTGAACCGGGCCTCGAAAAGACTCTCCTCGGCGACGGCGTAGGCTCCATCGCGGGAACGATCTTCGGTATCTGCCCGAACACCACGTACGGCGAATCCGTCGGTTGCGTCGCGATCACCAAGAACGCTTCGATCCGTACGATCCTCGTAGCGGCGATCATGTGTATCGTCTTGTCCTTCCTCAGCCCCGTTATGGCGCTTCTGCAAACCATTCCGAGCTGCGTAATGGGCGGCGTTTGCTTGACCTTGTACGGATTCATCGCGGTCAGCGGACTGAAAATGTTCAAGAATATCGATCTCGGCGATAACAAGAACCTCTTCACGGTATCCGCGATCCTGATCTCCGGTATCGGCGGCCTCTCGATCCAAATTCCTTACGCGATCTCCGGCGGACACGTCAGCAAGACGATCTCCATCACCGCGATCGCAACCGCGCTGATCCTCGGTATCGTAACCTACGCGATCATCAACGCGCTTGAAAAGAAAGAGGGCAAAGCGGAAGGTTCTTCCGAAAGCGAAGAAACCCCCGAAAGCCTCGTTGCGGGCGCCGTTGCTCCCGACGCGAGCTTCGAACTCAAAGGAACGACTCCGGCGGAAGAGGCCGAAGTCGAAGAAGTTGCCGCTTCTTCCTCGGAAGACAAAGAATAACGATAAAAAAATACAAAAAGCAAAATGGGAGACTTCGGTCTCCCATACTGCCGTATAAAGGAGAAAACAATGCAATTTCCGAAAAACGTAACGGTTTTCAATCACCCCTTGATCAATCACAAAATCGCGATCCTCAGAAACGAAGCGACGGGAATGAAAGAGTTCCGCGAGCTCGTGGAAGAGATCACCACCTTAATGGCGTTCGAAAGTTTGAAAGATATCCCGACCACCGAGATCGACGTTCAAACCCCGCTTGAACTTACCCGTCAAACGGTCGTACAGGAAAAGAGCGTGGTCGTCGTCCCCGTCCTTCGCGCCGGACTCGGAATGGTAAACGGGATCCATACTTTGCTCCCGACCGCGAAAGTCGGGCACATCGGCCTTTACAGAAACGAAGAAACGCTGGAACCTTGCGAATATTATTGCAAGCTGCCCGAAGGAATCGAGAATAAAACGGTTATCGTTCTCGATCCGATGCTCGCTACGGGCGGCAGCGCCGTAGCTGCGATCAATATGCTGAAAGCGCGCGGTTGCAAAAGGATCAAGCAAATGTCCATTATCGCGGCGCCGATCGGCGTGGAGACTCTTGCGAAAGCCCATCCCGACGTTCAAATTTATGTGGCGACCGTGGATAGGCAGCTGAACGAAAACGGATATATTCTTCCGGGTCTCGGCGACGCGGGCGATCGTCTTTTCGGAACGAAATAATCGGAAAAGAAAAGCGATACGTCATCTCTTTCAAACAAAAGGCGGCGAGCGCACTATGATAGCGCGTATTCGTCGCTTTTTTCTTTCCGATCGCCTTGCTCCTTCTTTTCTCGGAACGGCGCCGATCGAAGAATGCACTGAGATATAAAAGCGAGAAGTCTCCGGCTTTGAAGGCAGAAGAAAGCGCTCTGTCCTCGGTTGACTTTTGCATTTTCGTGTGATACTATCTATATAACACAAACGTTAGAGGTGACGGTATGGCTTGTGATCATAATTGCGGATCGTGCGGCGAGAATTGCAGCGAAAGAAACGGAATCGAAAAAGAAAGACTGCACGAACTGTCCAAAGTTAAAAAAGTGATCGGCGTGATCAGCGGAAAGGGCGGCGTAGGTAAATCGCTCGTAACTTCTCTTATGGCGGTCGCCATGCAAAGAAGAGGGTATCGCGTCGCGATCCTTGACGCGGACGTAACGGGTCCGTCGATCCCGCGCGCGTTTGGCGTAAAAGGGCGCGCTTACGGAGACGAAAGCGGCATTTTGCCCCTTGAAAGCGCCTTCGGAACGCAGATCATGAGCGTAAACCTTTTGCTTGAAAACGAAACCGATCCCGTCGTTTGGCGCGGCCCCGTGATCGCGGGCATGGTCAAAAACTTTTGGACGCAGGTTATTTGGAAAGACGTGGACTTTATGTTCGTGGATATGCCTCCCGGCACGGGCGACGTCCCTCTTACCGTTATGCAATCTCTTCCTTTGTCGGGCGTGATCGTCGTTACGACGCCGCAGGACCTCGTGGAGATGATCGTACAAAAGGCGGTAAAGATGGCGGAACTTTTGAAGATCCCCGTTCTCGGTTTCGTGGAAAATATGGCGTATTTCAAATGCCCGAATTGCGGGGAGAAACACCGCATTTTCGGAGATCCCAAAACGCAGAAGATCGCGAAAGAAACGGGAAAGATCGTGGAAGAGCTTCCCCTCGATCCTGCGATCACAGCGCTGTCGGACGGCGGAAAGATCGAGCTTGTAGAGGAAAATTTCCTTTCCTCGCTGGCGGATGAAGCGGAGAAACTCTTATGAAGCGGAAAGCCGTCATAATGGACGAAATGAGTCTCAATCGCGCGTTGCTTCGCATTTCGCACGAGATCCTCGAAAAGAATAAGGGGACGGACGACCTCGTCCTTCTCGGTATTAAGACGCGCGGCGTTCCGATGGCGGAGCGAATTAAGGAGAATATTTTTAAGATCGAAGGGAAGGAGGTTCCCTGTGGATCGCTGGATATTACCCTTTATCGAGACGATCTGACCGAGATCTCCCCGTCGGCTTCCGTCAAAAGCTCGCATATTCCTTGCGATATATATAATAAGAACGTTATTTTGCTGGACGACGTCCTTTTTACGGGGCGTACCGTTCGCGCCGCGATCGAGGCGATCCTGCATACCGGTCGTCCGCGCACGATCCAGCTTGCCGTTATCGTGGACAGAGGACATCGCGAGTTGCCGATCCGCGCGGATTACGTGGGCAAAAACATTCCTACCTCTCTGAAAGAAATGATTTCGGTCGCTTTCCCCGAAACGGACGGCGATTCGGGCGTCTATATTACGTCAACGGAAGAATAAAGGCAAGGAAAACAAAAAAAGGTCGGCACTTTCAGCCGACCGTTTTTTTTAAGTATTCGAATCGTTACGCGTTGAATCCGTCCTTGAACGCTTTGCCGAATTTCAAGACGGGCTTTTTGCTCGCCGCAATTTGGATCTTGTCGCCTGTGGCGGGATTGATGCCTTCTTTTGCGGGAACGTCTTTCACTTCAAAGGAGCCGAAACCGACGATGGCAACTTTGTCGCCGCTCTTCAATGCTTCCGTAACCGCTTCGATGAATGCGTCTAATGCTTTTGCGGATTGCGCGTTCGTAAGTTCCGCTTTTGCGGCGATCGCTTTCACTAATTCGTTTTTCGTCATTTGAAAATACCTCCATAAGGTTTTTTATGTTATAATTATTTTACCATATGAGAGGCGATGTGTCAATACCCGACTTTTTCAAAAGCGTTGTCTTTTACGCTGTATCGTTTTATAATAAAAACAAAACGAACCGAAAAGGCTTGTGGATCGGCTTTCAAAAAGGAGATTGTATGAAAAGAAACGTGATGTTCGTCGGCAGTTTAACGGCGGAAGAGCGCGCAACCGTGATGCGCTTTGCCATCGAGATCGGAGATGAAGCGAAGATCCGAACGAATTGTCTGTTGCGCCCGCTGGACGGCGCGCTTCTCGAAAACGCTTTTAAGGAAAAGGAAAAAGAAATTTCGAAACGGGAAAAGGCGTATGTGGATAGCGTTAAGAACTTCGATCCGAAGACCGTTTCTTCCTCTCTTCGCGATTATCTCGGCGAGGTTACGGAGGATAGTTACGCGAAGTACGTCGCATCTTTGATCAAGCAAGAAGAAGAAGTAAAAGAGCATCTTCGCAAGAGTTATTCCGTGACCGTTGATTACGCCTATCTTTCGAAAAACGACGCGGCGTTTCATAACAGCCTGTCGCCGCGCGTTACATTCGGGTATTCGAACGAACTGCACGAGGAATGTTCGTTTGCGCTTACGCGCGAAAGAAAGGACGCGCTTCTTGATTCTTCCCTCGGTTCCGATCCGGACGAACAAATGGATTACGGCGCTTTCTATCTCGGCGAAACGCCTCTCTATTATGAAGATCTCGAAGTAAAAGCGGGAGGCGAGACCATCTTATCTACCGTTTCTCACGAACAAATTCTCGATCTTTGGCTTTCCAAGGAAGATTTCGTAAAGTTTGTGGATTTTGAATTGAATAAAAAACGCAATCGCAAGATCGCGGAAAAATTGTTAAGCTAAAAGGGAGTCCGATCGCTTTTCCCTCCAAGCAATGGAAAAGTTGACTTGCGAGCCCCGAAAAGAGTATAATCGGAGTTGAGGTATAAAATGAAAAAACTAATCGTCAGTTTGATAGGGTATATTTTGCTGGGCATCGTCGTGATCGGCGCAGCCGTTTTGCTTTCGATGCGTTCGATCGGTTATTTTGATTATTTAAAAATCAAAACTATCGTTTCCGCTCCCGCTTATCAAGACGGAGATCCTATAACGATCATGTCTTCGAATGCGCGTAGGAGAGAAAAACTCCTTTCAACGAGCAAGCTCGATACGGGCGATCACCGCTGGTACAGGCGCGCAAAGTATTATCTCGCGAATATCGAACTCGTTGAGCCCGATATTCTCGGCTGTCAGGAAGTCCAGCCCGGGCAATACAAGTTCCTTTGCAAGCATTTGAAAGGCTACGGCAGCGTCGTTTGTTATCGCGATAAAAAGGGAAGTCGCAGCGAATCATGCCCGATTTTCTATAATAAAAACAGATTCACTCTCTTGGATAGCGGCACGTTTTGGCTTTCCGAAACGCCGGACAAAATGAGTCTCGGATGGGATTGTACGCAGTACCGCATTTGTACTTTTGCGAAATTGCAGGACAAAAACGGCGAAATTCTGACGGTATTCAATACGCACCCCGATTGGAGCCACGACGAAGCGCGCATCAAGCAGCTTCAAGTGGTTGCGGATAGGGTAAAGCAAACGGAAGGAAAGTGCGTCGTGATCGGAGATTTGAATTCGGCAAAAGGAACGGACTGGGGCGATCGCTCTCTCGCGAGCCTGGAAGCGATCTTGAAAGACAGCCAGGACTTTAACGGAGGCGTTTATTACGGAGATACGTATAACGGTTACGGCAGCAAGGACGAGGACGAAATGCCCCTTCCTTTGGATTATATTTATCTGCCCGAAAGCGCGACGGTATATGAAGTCGGTAAGATCGATAAGGTGTATAACGGCGTGTATCCGTCCGATCACTTCCCGATCTACGCGAAAGTATCTTTTTGATAGAAACCGGACTCTTGAAAACAAAATGAAAGGCGGTTTTCCCTGTTGACGGAAAGCCGCTTTTATAGTATAATTATAACTGTGCGTATGAGCTGCCCCGAAGGGTGCTTCGCCCCGGCTGATGCGCATAATGAAATAAAAAAAAGGAGATACAATTATGGCTAAATGGATTTGTCCCGTATGCGGCTATGTACACGAAGGAGACAGCGCTCCGGAGTTTTGCCCCGTTTGCAAACTTCCGGGCAGTAAGTTTAACAAACAGGAAGAAGAAGCTTTGACTTGGGCGGCGGAGCACGTCGTCGGGATCGGCAAAAACGTTCCCAAAGATATTTACGACGGTTTGAAGAGCAACTTCGAAGGTGAGTGCAGCGAGGTCGGTATG
>DGWX01000005.1 GCA_002395405.1 Christensenella sp. UBA4247 | reverse complement strand
CCGTTCGCGTCGATATCAAAGGTAACTTCGATCTGCGGGATTCCGCGGGGAGCCGGCGCAATTCCGTCCAAGATAAACCTGCCGAGGGTCTTATTACCGCTTGCCATCGAACGCTCGCCTTGCAGAACGTGGATCTCAACCGAAGGTTGATTATCCGCCGCGGTAGAAAAGATCTGCGATTTGGAAGTCGGGATCGTGGTGTTTCTGTCGATCAACTTGGTAAACACACCGCCCATCGTTTCGATACCGAGAGAAAGCGGCGTAACGTCCAGAAGAAGAACGTCTTTTACTTCGCCTCCGAGAACGCCCGCTTGAATTGCGGCGCCGATCGCCACGCACTCATCCGGGTTGATTCCCTTATAAGGTTCTTTGCCGGTCAAATTGCGAACTGCGTCGATAACCGCGGGAATACGAGTACTTCCGCCGACCAATATAACTTTCGAAATTTCGCTGAACGTAATGCCTGCGTCGGACATTGCCTGCTTGGTCGGGCGGATCGTTCTTTCAACGAGGTCGGCGGTCAAACTGTCGAATTTCACCTTCGTAATATCCATATCGAGGTGTTTGGGACCGTCAGCTCCGGCGGTAATAAAAGGCAAGTTCACGTTCGTCTTGGTCATACCGGAAAGCTCGATCTTCGCTTTTTCCGCCGCTTCCTTGATACGCTGCATCGCAACTTTGTCCGTGGAAAGGTCCACGCCTTCTTTTGCCTTAAATTCGCTGACAATGTAATCCATCAGCTTATTATCGAAGTCGTCACCGCCGAGACGGGTATCGCCGTTCGTGGAAAGAACTTCGAAAACGCCGTCGCCGATTTCGAGGATGGAAACGTCGAACGTACCGCCACCGAGATCGTAAATCAAGACTTTTTGGTTTTTATTTTCAGATTTATCCAATCCGTAAGCAAGCGCCGCGGCGGTCGGTTCGTTGATGATACGAAGAACTTCGAGTCCCGCGATCTTACCCGCGTCTTTGGTAGCTTGACGCTGACTGTCCGAGAAATAAGCCGGAACGGTAATAACCGCTTGGGTCACTTTTTGACCGAGATACGCTTCCGCGTCCTTTTTAAGCTTGGAAAGGATCATTGCGCTGATCTCTTGCGGAGAAAAGGTGTTGTTATCCACTTTAACGGTATAGTTCGTTCCCATTTCTCTCTTAATGGAAGAAACGGTACGTTGCGGATTGGTAACCGCCTGACGCTTTGCCGCTTGACCGACGATCCTTTCGCCGTCTTTGGTAAAAGCAACGACGGACGGAGTGGTTCTCGCTCCTTCCGCATTCGCGATAACGGTAGCTTCGCCGCCTTCCATGACGGCTACGCAAGAGTTAGTAGTTCCTAAATCAATACCTATAATTTTTCCCATAGTTTTAATCTCCTTTTTATTTATTTGAGGCACTGCCCCGAGTCGTTTATTATTTCGAAGGATATGTTTTATCCTTTTTTACTCTTCTTGTTTTTCCACGCCGACTTTGACCATCGCGTAACGAATCACTTTGTTCCCGATCTTGTAACCTCGCTGGTAGGTTTCCAAAATCTTTCCGACCTCGCTATCTTCCACTTCCGCCCTTTGGACGGCGTTGTGCAAATTGTGATCGAATACCGCTCCGTCCGAGGAAATCTCGCTGACGCCGAGTTGAGAGAGAGAAGTTTCGATTTGTTTTTTGATCAATTGAAGTCCTTCTTTCGCTTTCTCGTCCGCCGTAATGCCGAGCGCCCTATCAATACTGTCGATTACGGGAAGGATCGCTTCCACGGCGTCGGACAGACCGTCTTGACGAGCGCGAAGGGTCGCTTCTTGATTTCTTCGTCTGAAATTCTCGTAATCGGCGCGAAGTCTTAAATAATTATCCTTTTCCTCTTTGAGCTCCGCGCTGAGTCTTTCCACTTCGGGATCGACCTTCTTTTCTTCTTCGCGAACCAAAGATTCCGTATCGAAAGAAATCACGTCTTCTTTTTCTTCCGAGGTCTTCCGTTTAGTCTCTTTTTCTGATTTCGCCATTTGAATTCTCCTTTTCTTCGTCTTCGCCGTTAAACACTTTTTGAATGTAATGCAACACGCTGACGACCTTGTTATAATCCATTCTTTCGGGGCCTATCACGCCCGCTTTACCGATCTCCGCACCACCGATGGAATAGCGCGCGGTCACCATGGAGCAATTCCCCGATAAACCGTCCGGTTTCCCGATGCGAACGGAAAGCTCGATATCGCCGTCCGTCGTCATAAGTTCGCCGAGTTTATCCTTCTCGTCAAGAAGTTTGATAAAGTCTTTCGCGTTGTTCATTTCGCTGAACTCCGGATGCGCGAACATTTTGCTCGTCCCTTCCACGAAAACTTTATCGTGGCGACCCGAAGCGTACTCTTCCAAGAGGTTTACGATCTTATCGAAGATGTCGTGATATTGAAGCATTTCCCCTTCGATATTCGTACTTTGCGATTTGATTTCTTTCAACGTACGGCCGGAAAACAAATCATTTACGACATTATTCGCCGCGCTGACGTAACCGCTTCCCATATTGACGGGAATATCGATAATATTATCTTTGATCACGCCGCTATCCGTAATAATTACGACGAGAGCTTTACCCACGTCCACTTCCACGATCTTAACTTCGCGAATTCGGATCTCATCCGTATTCTTTATGACGATCACGCTCGTATAATTCGTGGCGTCGGAGATTACGCGCGCCGTATTGCGGACGACGTCTTCGATCTCAACGATCTTTTTCCCGAGATAATCTCGAACCCCGGCAACTTCGATCTCGCGCTTTTCGCCGGAAAGAACGTTTTCAACGTACAGCTTATAAGCAAGTTCGGTCGGAATTCGACCGGCGGACACATGCGGCTGAACAAGATAACCCATTTCTTCGAGAGAAGCAAGTTCGCTGCGAATCGTGGCGGAGCTGATCTCCTCTCCGTACAGCGATTTGATTTCGGAGCTGGAAACGGGTTCTGCGGTTTGAATATACCGCTCGACAAGCAATCCGAGTATTTTTCTCTTTCTTTCCGAAAGCTCCATCTTTTCGCCTCCTTTGAATAAGTTCATTTGGCAGTCTCGGTTTCTAAGTGTTAGCACTCTATCGCCTCAACTGCTAACATTCTATACCCATTATGTTCGCTTGTCAATAGTTTTATGCAGAAATTTTTAAAAATTTTTTTGACCCGACATTTAAGTCACGCAAAAGAAAGATAGTATAAAAAATATTATTGATTATAAAATTATATCAATTCGGAAATGATCGAATTCGAAACGTAAATAAACTCAGGCTTGATCGCTACTTTTTGATCGGTTACAATCAAATAATTCTGCATTTTTCGAATTGCCTGTTCTTTCTCTATAAGGAAATCAACTCCGAATAGAAAGCGATAGTTTTGAAGTTCCAGCCCTTCGGCAAGTCGTAACGAAAGCATAATAAATTCTTCTTTTCCTTCGTTTATTTCGATCTTATGCCCTCTTACGCGCGGCGTTCCTTGCGCAAAAATATAGTTTTTCAAATTACGGATATTGGAAAATCTGCGGGCGGGAAAAAAATCTTTTCCCTTTATAAACGAACTTGCGCCAAGCCCGAGGCCGAGATAATCGGCGTATTGCCAAACGGAAGTATTATATCGGCAAACCTTTCCGTTTCGGCAAAAATTACTGATCTCATAACGTTCAAAACCCTTTTCGCGCAAATAGTCGCAAACCGCGTCATAGTGCGATACGGAAAGATCGTCATCGAGAGTAAAAAGTCCGTTTTTCGCTTCGCGATACAATCTTGTTCCCTTTTCGAGGATCAAACTGTAACAAGACAAATGGGAAAGCGGAAATCCCGCAAGGACGGAC
>DGWX01000045.1 GCA_002395405.1 Christensenella sp. UBA4247 | reverse complement strand
GTCTCGATGCCGAACTTGTCGTTCAGCACCTTGGCGATGGGAGCGAGGCAGTTCGTGGTGCAAGAAGCATTGGAAACCACCTTCATGTCCTTGTTGTACTTGTCAAGGTTCACGCCGCAAACGAACATCGGAGCGTCCGAAGAAGGAGCGGTGATGACGACTTTCTTCGCGCCGCCGTTAAAGTGAGCGGACGCCTTTTCGGTGGTCGTGTTGATACCGGTCGCTTCAGCGATATATTCCGCGCCGCAGCTCTTCCAATCGATATCGGCAGCAGCCATTTGCGCAAAGACTTTGATCTTGTTGCCGTTTACGATCAGCATATTGTTCTCTTTGTCGGTCGAGATCTCGCCTTCGAATTTGCCGTGGATGCTGTCATAGCGAAGCATATAGGCCATATAGTCGAGATCGATGAAAGGATCGTTGATACCGACTACTTGGATATCGCTTCTGCCGCAAGCCGCACGGAAAACGAGACGGCCGATTCTACCAAAACCGTTAATACCTACTTTAATCATAAAACTACCTCCATTTAAGTTTCGATTAAATAATTTACAAAATGAAATACGTTTATCCCGATTATTCCGCTTTACCGGCGCAACCGAGGACGTCTCTGAGCTTGTGACGGACGAGCTCTTTGATGTTCGCACGGGCGGGTTTCAAATACTCGCGCGGATCGAACTTGTCGGGATGCTCGTCAAAGAAAGCGCGGATCGTTCCGGTCATTGCGAGGCGCAAGTCGGAATCGATATTGATCTTACAAACGGAAAGCCTCGCCGCTTCGCGGAGCTGCTCTTCGGGAACGCCGATCGCGTTCGGCATTTTGCCGCCGTGATCGTTTACCATCTTAACGTACTCTTGGGGAACGGAAGAGGAACCGTGAAGAACGATGGGGAATCCGGGGAGCCTGCGGCTGACTTCTTTCAAAATATCGAAGCGAAGCGCAGGGGGGACCAAGATGCCTTTCTCGTTTACCGTACATTGTTCGGGTTTGAACTTATAAGCGCCGTGGGACGTTCCGATCGCGATCGCGAGGCTATCCACTCCGGTCTTCTCGACGAACTCTTCCACTTCTTCGGGGCGGGTATAAGAACCGACCGCGTGGCTGACTTCGTCTTCAATGCCGGCGAGAGTTCCGAGCTCGCCTTCCACGACGACGCCGTGCGCATGAGCGTACTCAACGACTTTCTTCGTTACGGCGATGTTATCCTCGAAGGAATGAGCCGATCCGTCGATCATAACGGAAGTAAAGCCGCCGTCGATGCAGGATTTGCAAGTTTCGAAATCGGGGCCGTGATCCAAATGAAGAACGATGGGGATCTCGGGGCATTCGATCACCGCCGCCTCTACGAGCTTTACGAGATACGTGTGGTTCGCATAAGCGCGGGCGCCCTTGCTGACTTGCAGAATAACGGGAGCTTTCTCCTCTTTGCAAGCCTCGGTAATGCCTTGCACGATTTCCATATTGTTAACGTTGAAAGCACCGATCGCATAACCGCCGTCGTACGCTTTCTTGAACATTTCGGTCGAAGTAACTAAAGCCATAACTACCTCCAAGATAATTTCACTGCGAGTATTATATCACGCGTTTTTACGGCTTGGCAAACGTTTAGCCGTATTTTGCGGCGAGAGAAAAGCTTTTTCGCGTCCTTATAAAAATTTTCCGACAAAGCCTCTCCGTCCGAATTTCGCTTGCCTAAGTTTTTTCGGTCTATTATAATAAGGATACGCATAACTATGCCCGTGCGCGATAAAAATCAAGAGGAGGAGTGTTCTATGATTTCAGACGAAAGGCAAAAGATCTTAGCGAAAAATTTGGTCAACTATTCTTGCGAAGTGCAAAAAGGCGAGAACGTTCTTATCGAGGCGTCGGGCGTCCCCTATCAGTTCGTAAATCTTCTGGTAAAAGAAGTATATGCGGCGGGCGGATATCCGTTTGTATCGCTTGGGGATAATAAAATCAAGCGCGAGATCATGAAGGGCGGAAGCGAAGAGCTATTCCGCCGTATGGCAAAATACGACGAAATGAAAATGCGCGATATGCAAGCGTATATCGGGATCCGCGGAGGGGAAAACAGCTTCGAGCTTTCGGACGCGAACGGCGAGACAATGCAAGCGTATTCGAAGTTTTACGCGCATCCCGTTCACCACGATCTGCGCGTTAAGAAAACCAAATGGGTCATTTTGCGCTACCCCACCGAAGGTATGAGCGAGCTTGCCGGAATGAGCACCGAAGCGTATGAAGATTTTTATTTTAACGTTTGTTGCCTCGATTACAAAAAAATGGGCGAGGCGATGACCCCGCTCGTAGAGCTGATGAACAAAACGGATAAAGTCCGCATCCTTGCGAAGGATACCGACCTTACCTTTTCCATCAAAGGCATCGGCGCGGTAAAATGCAAGGGCGAGAGGAATATCCCCGACGGCGAAGTTTACACCGCGCCCGTTAAAGACAGCGTAAACGGCGTTATCCATTATAACGTTCCTTCGATCGAGGACGGGATCAAATTCGAAGACGTCCGCCTCGTATTCAAAGACGGAAAGATCACGGAAGCCACCGCGAACCATACGGAAGAAGCGAACAAGATCTTTAACACGGACGAAGGCGCGCGCTACGTGGGCGAATTCTCCTTCGGGCTCAATCCGTATATCAACAAAGCGATCGGCGATATTTTGTTCGACGAAAAGATCTCCGGTTCGATCCACTTTACGCCCGGCTGCTGCTATGACGACGCGTATAACGGAAACACCTCCGCGGTTCATTGGGACCTCGTTCTTTGCCAAACTCCCGAATGCGGCGGAGGCGAGATCTGGTTCGACGGCGTTTTGATCCGCAAGGACGGGCGCTTCCTTCTCCCCGAGCTCCAAGGTCTGAACCCCGAGAATCTCATTTAGCAAAGATACGTATAAACGCATTTTATAAGATTCAAAAAAATATTTTTTGATCCACCTGAAAAAAGAAAGAGCGCGGCGGTTGACCGCGCTTTTTTTCGGGTGTTATAATTTTTTTATCTTCTTCAGGAGGTAAACAAATGAACTCTAACGTACGTCCCGAAACCATGGAACGGATCACTACTCCCGCCCTCGCGGAAAAATTCATCGCGGAACAGATCGCGGCGATCAAAGAACAGGTCAAAGACAAAAAAGTCCTTCTCGCCCTTTCCGGCGGCGTGGATAGCTCGGTCGTAGCCGCCCTTCTCATCAAGGCGATCGGTCAAAACCTCGTTTGCGTACACGTCAACCACGGACTTCTCCGCAAAGGCGAACCCGAGCAGGTCATTAAGGTTTTCCGCGACGAAATGAACGCGAACCTCATTTACGTGGACGCGGCGGATCGTTTCCTCGATAAGCTCGCGGGCGTAAAAGATCCCGAAACCAAAAGAAAGATCATCGGCGCGGAATTTATCCGCGTGTTCGAAGAAGAAGCGAGAAAACTGACGGGGATCTCCTTCCTTGCGCAAGGAACGATCTATCCCGATATTTTGGAGAGCAAAGGCGTTAAGGCGCACCACAACGTGGGCGG
>DGWX01000022.1:60785-62883 GCA_002395405.1 Christensenella sp. UBA4247 | reverse complement strand
GTACATATTGCCGTGGTCGGTGATCGCCACGGAATGCATATTCAGCGAACGCGCTTTTTTGAACAAACGGTCGATCCTTGCCGCCCCGTCCAAGAGAGAATATTCGGTATGGAGATGTAAATGCACGAAATCTTTCATATTTTCCTCTTTCGTTTGATTCTTTTACAAAACGGATTCGATCGCGCGGATCGCCGCGGCAGCGTCCTTCCCGTCCGCGAAAAGCGAGAGTTCGGCGCCTTTTTTATAGGCGAGTGAAACGACGCCCATCAAACTTTTCGCGTTCGCGCCTTTATCTCGATACAAAAGACGGATCTCCGATCGAAATCCACCCGCCGTTTGCGCGATTTTTTTTGCGACGGCGAGCGTTAGATCCGCGGATGCGATAAGGGTACTTTTCATTTTCTTTCCTCTCTGAGTGCGTTTGCCATTTCGCTGATTTTTTCCAATCTGTGATAGAGTCCGCTTTTGGAGATCCTTTCGGGGAGCAGTTCCCTTAGTTCTTCGAGCGACGCGTCTTTATAGGCGATCCTCGCTTCCGCGACTTCCGCGATTTCCGAAGGGATCCCGTAAAAAGACGTTTTGCTTTTCAGATAGACGGCGTCGTTATATTGCCTGACCGCCGCGCTGACCGCCTTATCCAAATTCGCGGCGGAAAGATTGGACGCCCTCTGGATCTTGTTTTTGACCTCGGTCAAAACGAGCATTTCCTGAATTTGAAGAACCGCTTTATTCGCCCCGGCAAGCGCGAAAAAGTCGCTGATGGCTTGTCCTTTTCGAGAACTTAAATAATACTTTCCGTCCTTCTCCTGTTTTTTGAGTTCGATCCCTTCGCCGAGAAGGAGATTCGCCGTTTCATCCGCATACTCTTCGGTATCGAAAGCAAGCGTTAACCGAAGCCCGCCCGCCGCTTTACCGAGACTGCCGCAGGAAAGAAAGATCCCCGAGACGTACGCCGCGGCGTTTGAAAGAGAGTCGCGCTTTTGCTTCAAACCGCTGTCGAGCAACGCGATCTCGCCGTTTTGCAAACGAATTTTTCCGAGATCGGAAAGAAGAGAAAGAGCGGTTTTTCCCTTGATCGTAAGTTCGAAAGAACGCTTGCGCCTCTTATCCTCGGGGCGCGCGATCTCGATCTCCGCGCCGTAAGAATAAACGTGTTTCAAATAGGAAGAAAGAATCAAGGCAAGGCGGTAGTCGTGAGCCGAATAAAAGAGATAATATCCCTTATCGTCCTTTCCGAGCGCGCCGCCGAAAGAAAGGATCGCGGAAATAAAATCCTCCGCGGCAATCTCCCCCACTGCGTCGAATAATTCTTCTTTGACAGATTGCTCCGTTACCATCCTATTTTTTCCACCTCGTACTCTAACGTCACTTTCTCGTTTTCATATACTTTGTCGCGAACGATCTCTCCGATCGAGAAATAGTCCTCCGACGTTGCGCCGCCCGCGTTTACGATGAAATTGCAGTGTTTTTCGGACAAGACCGCTCCGCCGATCCTAAGTCCTTTCAGTCCCGTTTTTTCGATATAGATCGCCGCGGGAGTATCCCCCGCCCTTCGAAACACGCTACCTGCCGAACGCTCTCTCGGCTGCGACGCCGCGCGTTTCTCTTTCATACGATCCATTCTTTCGCATATCCGCTCGCGCGCCTCTCGATCCAGCTCGAATACGGCGGACAGAACGATCGCGCCGCGCGGCAAATTTCCGTCGTGATAGCGCATCGAAAGCGCTTCTTTTTCAATGCGCTGCGTCTTTCCTTTCAAAAGAACGGTGATCTCTTTCAAAGAATCGGAGACGCTTTGCCCGAATGCGGAAGCGTTCGTTTTAACCGCGCCTCCCGCTTCGCCCGGGATCCCGCACGCGAATTCGAGTCCCGTAAGTCCGGCTTCTTCCGCCGCCTTGGCGAGAAGCGGCATTTTAACGCCGGCGCCCGCCTCTATCCTTCCGCCTTCGATCGAAAGGAAAGATAATCCGCTCGTTTTGATGATCGCGCCCTCGAATCCCGCCGACGCGATCAAGACGTTACTTCCTCCGCCGATCACCCGATAGGGGACGCCGAAGGAAAAAAGGATCAGAGCCGATCGTACGAGTTCTTTTTCCGA
>DGWX01000022.1:4038-60690 GCA_002395405.1 Christensenella sp. UBA4247 | reverse complement strand
AGCCTCCCGAGCCGAACGTTGTCAGCTCGCCTCCCTTTACCCATTCCCGATAGGGGATATTCGCTTTGCCGAGTTCCTCTTTTATCTCCTTAAACCAAACCTGCATAGCGATATAGTATATGGAGAAAAAGCCGCGATTATTATTCGCTTTGTTCGAGCCGTTTTTCGAGTTCCGCAGGCGCGCTGTATCCCATTTCTTTCAGTCTCAGCGAAGCGACCGCCGCTTCGATGACAACGCAGAGGTTCCTACCCGCTTTGACGGGGATCTCGAGTTTGGGAAGGCTTACGCCGAGGATCTCCGTTTGAAGGTTTTCCGCTCCGATCCGCTCATACGTCTTTCCTTCTTCCCATTCCGAAAGTTCGAAGACCGCGTCCACCGATTTATTGACTCGGACCGCCACCGAACCGAACATTCTTTCAACGTTGATGATCCCGACGCCGCGAATTTCGAGCATATGTCGGATCGTGTCGGGCGCGCTTCCGATCAAAATCTCGCCTTTTTTCTTGATTATGACGCTGTCATCCGCAACGAGCCTATGCCCTCTATGGACAAGTTCGAGCGCAACTTCGCTTTTCCCGATGCCGCTTTTCCCCGTTAGGAGAACGCCCATACCCGCTACGTCCGCAAGGACGCCGTGTATCGTGATCTTTTCCGCAAGCGCGCTCGTAATATAGTCGCTGATTTTTCTGCCGATAACGCCCGTTATCTCCTTAGAGGAAAAGAGCGGGATCCGATTTTCTTCCGCAGCCCGAACGAGCTCGGGCAGAGGTTTGATCCCTCTCGCGATCACGGCGCAAGGGATCTTCAAGGCAAAAAGGCGCCTCGCCCGCTCGAGCAAGACCTCTTTGGGCAAATGATCGGCAAAGCTCATTTCCGCACTTCCGAACACGACCACGCGGCTTTTTGCGAAAAACTCTTCGTACCCCGCAAGGAAAAGCCCCGGCCTACAAACCGCGGGCGTGGAAAAGGTCAAAGAAGCGTTTGCCGGCAAGCAAACGGGCGACAAAGACAGCGCGGCGGCAAAAGCTTCCGCGGAGACGGCGCTTACGCCTTTTTCCTCTTTTTCTCTGTTATATCGTCCGAGCATACGCCCTCCTTTTTCTCCGTAAGAGAGTCTTTTCGATTTCCGCGTCAAATTTCTTTTTTCAATATCTTTTCGATCAAAACGGCGACTCCGTCCTCTCCGATCGGAGGGAGAAGAGCGTCCGCTGCGCTTTTCAATTCGTCCACCGCGTTTCCGACCGCCGCGCCGAGACCTGCCGCGCGGATCATCGAAAGATCGTTTAGATTGTCTCCCACCGCGACCGTTTTTTCCATGGGAACGCCGAGATACTTCGCAAGCGCGACGAGCGCGTTTCCTTTCCCTGCCGAAGCACTCGTGATTTCGAGAAAGATCGGAGAACTTTTGGTGACTTCCACTTGATCCCCAAGGAGTTTTTTGACCTCTTCGATCGTTTGATCCATCTCGAGAGCCGGAACGATCCCCATGATCTTATTCGGGGAAAAGTCGGGGCGAAGATAGGAAGAAAGCGGCATATCGGCAACGGTCGGGAGAACCTCGCAATACGAAGCGTAAACGTCCGTCATGCGGTTCGCCTTGGATACGTAATATTCGCTATCCGCATACGCGTGGCAAATGATGTTCCTCTCTTCAAAATATGCGAGCGCTTGCATCGCGACTTCACGCGGAAGAGGGAAACGCCCGAGGACTTCGCCCGTGGACGCGCGATAAAACGCAGACCCTTGCGCGGCGATGCAATAGTCGTCCGCCCCTACGGACGGGATCTTTTTTTGAATCGAAGAAAAGACCCTTCCCGTGGCGATCGCAAAGATCCCCCCTGCCTCGCGAAAAGAGGCGATCGCGCGGATCACGCGCGGACTGACGGTTTTTCCGTCATAAATCGTTCCGTCAAAATCACTTGCTATCAAAGAGTATTTCATAATGCACCGTATAAAATAATTATAGCTTATTAAAAGTAGTTAAGCAATAAAATTTATTTTGAAACGGAGAATCCCCATGCGGGAAAACCGATAGGGGTCGCTTGCATGCGCGGCATAAAAAACGGCGCCGCAAAAGCGGCCGTTTCTCATTCGCGCCCTTCGGCGGCTTTTTCTCTTTCGCGGAAAAAGGCGAATATCTTTTCGGCGGAGGGGCGCGTAACGCCCTTGACCGAGGCGATCTCGGACGCGGACGCCGTCCTGAGTTCGTCTAACGAGCCGAACGCTTTATGGAGCGCTTTGACCGTTTTTTCGCCTACTCCGTCTATTTCGAGAAGCAAGCTTTTAATACTGCGTTTCGCGCGAAGCTTTCTGTGGAAGGTGATCGCAAAGCGGTGCGCTTCGTCTCGAATTCGGATCAAAAGGCGTAGCGCAAACGCGGATTTCGGAAGAACGATCTCTTCTCCCGTCGTTAAAACGATGATCTCTTCCCGTTCGGCAAGGCCGATCATCGGAATATTTTCTCCCGCTTCTTTCATCGCTTCCATCGCGTAATGGACTTGCCCGATACCGCCGTCTATAACAAGGAGATCGGGGCGCGTACCGAAAGAAAGATCTTTTCCTTCTTTCAGGCGCGCGAATCGGCGAGACAGCGTTTCTTTCATACAAGCGAAGTCATTATTCCCTTCCACCGTTTTAATGCGAAACGTTCGATACATTTTCGCGTCCTTCTCTCCTTTGGTAAACACGACCATCGAGCTGACTTTATCCGTTCCGCTGATATGGCTGATATCGAAACACTCGATACGATCGAGCGAAGAGGAAAGTCCCAAAAGATCGGCGAGATTTTTACAAGCGCCCGTCGTCAGGCGCTCTTTGCGCGACAATTCTTCCGTTGATCGGGAAAGGTATTCGAGCGCGTTCTTCGTGGCGATTTCGGCAAGCTGCCGCCTTACGCCGCTCTTCGGCGACGAAACGGTTACTTTTTCTCCCTTTTTCCGGGATAATACGGCGGAAAGCGCCGCTTCGTCCGGCAGGGGATACGAAGTTACGACCCCTTCGCAAACCACGCCTTCGTCATAATAGCGATTGATAAAGCTGGATAATGTTCCCGCAAGATCGATACTACCGTCGCGGATCGCGAACTTTTCGCCGCCCACGATCTTGCCGCCGCGAACGAGAACGGTGGCGACCGCCATTCCGTCTCCGCCCGAAGCGATCCCGAACACGTCGAGATTGAAATCTTTGGGCAGCGCGGCGATCTGACGGCGGATCATCTTTTCCAGCGTCGCGATCTGATCGCGATAAAATATCGCCTGCTCGTACTGCATATTTTCCGACGCTTCTCGCATTTTGCGTTCGAGATTGTCTCTGATCGTATCGTCGTTTCCGTTTAAGAAGGAAATAACGTCGGTAAGAACCGCGCGATACGCTTCTTTCGATACTTTCCCCGTACACGGCGCCAAGCAACGCCCGATATGCGCGTTTAAGCACGGGCGATGGTTCTTCGGGATCTTTTCCATATTGAGCGCGCAATCGCGAACGGGAAACGCCGAATGGATGAGTTTCAGCATTTCCGCCGCCGAGATCCCCACCATATACGGACCGAAATAGCGCGCCCGATCCGCTTTCAATCGGCGGATCACTTCCACTTTCGGAAAGGGTTTCGATACGTCGATACGAAGAAAGGGATAGAGCTTATCGTCTTTCAGCAGAATATTGTAAAACGGTTTATGCAGTTTGATTAAATTATTTTCGAGAACGAGAGCTTCCTCTTCGGTACGAGTAATGATATAATCGAAATCCTCGACCTTTTGAACCATAGCGAGGACTTTTTCCCCTTTGGGAGAAGCGTTCCAATAGGAACGAACGCGGTTTTTGAGATTTTTCGCCTTGCCGACGTATATGATCTCTCCCCTTTCGTCCAGCATCTTATAAACGCCGCTGTCATTCGGCAGTTCTTTGAGTTTTACGCGGATCTTTTCGTTCATAGCTTTATTATACTACGCCCGAGGTAAAAACAAAAGGGATTCTTCATTCGAGGAGAGCGCCGTTCTTCGAAATTGCGTTCTCTTTTCCTTTATATCGGGTTTTCTCTTTGGTTTTTTCCGCGCAAAGTTAAAACCCGAGAAAAGATATTCCCGTATCCAAAACGTTCAAAATGTATTGATTCCCGATCGAATAATAAACGATTTTGCCCACTCTGCGGGTTTTTACGAGGCGGAGGGAGCGCAAAAAGGCAAGTTGGTGCGAAACGGTACTTTGGTTCTGGTCAAGCATCAAACAAAGATCGGTTACGCACATTTCCGTTATACAAAGAGAAGAAAGGATCTTAACGCGCGTTGCGTCTGAAAAAACCGAAAAGAAATCCGCGAGATCGGCGGCGACTTCGTTTTTCGGGAGATAATAGCGAATCACGTTTTCGTCGTGTTCGGATAGTTTAAGGGCGCATCCGCCCGATCGAGCATTCACAGTTTTATGGTAAAACGCATATATCAAACTGTCAATGCGAAATCCGCTCGAAAAAAACGTTTTTTCGGGGAGTTTTCGCGAAAAGGAGGATGTATGCAAAACGGCGGAATGCTTTTGATCTTATTGCTTCTTTTGATCTACACGTTCGGGGGTGACGGCGAACTGACGAGCGAAAATCTGACCCTCATCGTTCTCGCGCTCGCTTTCCTCGTTTCGGGGTCGGACGCAAACGGCACGAACAGTTGCGGATGCGGGCTAAGGAACTAAATCCCTTTCCCGAGGATCTTTCCGAAGCGCTTTTCGAGGGTGGCATAAAGCCCGCTGAAAGCAAAATCGAATAAAACGAAAACCAAAGTCAGCCCCACGGCAAGGACGAGGTATTTGCCCCAATCGGGCAAGGAGGACAAGATCGGAAAATCGTCTAAGGTCAGGCTCATTGCGAAAAAACTCGCAAAGAACGCCCAGTTTGCAAAAGCGATCTTGATCGGAAGGCAAAACAAAGGTTTTTTCAAATATTTTTTAAGATAATAAAACAGGATCGGATAGGGTCCGAACATCAAGGCAAAGGGAATAAATCCGAGATAACCGACGAACAAAAAGGACAAGCCGCCTGCCGCGACGTAAGACAGAACGGCGCCTCTGCCGCTCCCCGCGATCAAAGGTAACGACAGGCAAACGGACGAGAGCGCGTAAAACACGAGCGTCATAACGTCCACATAATAAGAAAGCACTACCGAGATCACGGCGAGAGCCGCCGTAACGCCCGATAGCGCAATTTCTTTCGCGGTGATTCTTTTCATCAGCAGCAGCGGATCAGATCTCCGCCCATACATTCGCAGCAACAGTCCGCGCAAATAAGCGTCGTACAGCAATCGCCCGCCGTTGCGCGGCGCGTCCGGCTTTCCATATCTTCGTAGGTATCGTAGCTACGGCGAGGGCCCGCGTTTTTCGCGGCGTCGGAAGAAGCGCCCTCGTCGCCGTAGGAAGAAGAATCGTGGTTCTTCATTCGCTCCATCGTATCTTTGTATTTTTGATTTTCGGGATCCATTCCGATCGCCATTTCGAGCTGGGCTTTGGCTTCGTAATACCATCCTTTCCCGTGATAGACGGCGGATTGATAGTAATGCCATTCCGCGCCGCGATCGGAGACTTTATCGAGAGCGGATTGCGCTTCGTCATACTTTTTCGAACGCAAAAGAGAAGCCACGTGGTCATATAAGCCTTTGACTTCGCCTGCCGACGAGAGCTTTTCCATCGCCGCGCGATAGGCTTCTTCCAGCTCGGACAGCTTTTTTGCCGCCTTCTTGCCTTCGTCTCCTTCCACGTGGATCGCGAGGCGATATTCGTCGCGTAACTTTTCGTAAGCCTCCCGAACCTCGGCTTGCGTTGCGTTTTCACTTACGCCGAGTACTACAAACGGATTTTTGAACATTTCCCATTCTCCTTTTTACAAACCGTGTCGAAGCGCCATCTCAACCCATACCACAAGACGTTCGTAACCACGCCTTCGTTCTCGCTTAGTTCGACGCCTTTATACGCGTTTTCGATCCCTTTCATGATCGATTCCATCAAAAAGCGGACGTCTTCCCCTTTGTTTTTCAAAAGATCTTCCGCGCTTTTTTCCCGAAACGTCCGATAAAAAGCGTTAAATCTTCCCTTTTTGAGATCGCGATCGTAATCGTCCAGCGCGTCCATAAAGTACACGAACTTTCCGAGCAAATATCCGATCCTTTCGATATCGGTTGCGTTCTTCTCTCCCGCAAGAAATGCAAAAGTTTTACGCATCATATCGGCAAAAGGCTCCGCGGCGCCGTCCAAAGAGCCTCCCGCCCTTTCCTCTTCTCTTTGGCGCGCGGCGCATTCGTCCGCGAAAGAGGCGAATTCGGGAGAGCGTTTTCTCGCTTTTTTGATCTGCCTCGAAAAAGCCAACCGGCGAAACGGCTTATTATCCCCGTCCGCGCGATCGTCTTGCAATTTCATTCCGAGCAAGACCAAATTCAAGCGAGCTACTTCCTCCGCCGTTTTCGTTTGCGCGATCACGGCGCGTTTTTTCGGGTTCAAAATACAGCGTTTTTGAACGACGGTCGGCTTCTCTCCGCGAACGTCGTGGAAAAACAAACTGATAAAAGCAGCGTCGTAATTGACCGAAAGTCGGGCAATTTGACCGCTCTCTTTCTTCATCGCGTGGCAAAGCCCGCAATAATAGGCGCGAAACAAAGCGTAATCGCGCATATAAAGGTTGGGTTTGTCGGGAAGAACGTATCCGAACATCAGTCTGAAACGAAGCCGATCTTCTTTTTGACCTTGGCGATGGTTCGGCTCGCGATGCGGGAAGCCTTTTCCGCGCCTTCTTTCATAATGCGTTCGAGCTCGGCTTTATCCGCCATATAAGCCGCGTATTTTTCCCTGACGGGAGAAAGAGCGTCCGCAACCGTTTCCCCGACTGCGATCTTAAAATCTCCGTATCCCTTTCCTTCAAAGCGCCTTTCCGCGCTTTCGATCGATTCTCCGCTGAATGCGGAATAGATCGTAAGAAGGTTCGAAATACCCGGTTTCTCTTCGGAAAAAGCGATTCGATTCTCGCTGTCCGTTACGGCACGCTTGAATTTTTTCATAATAACGTCCGCCGAGTCAATGATCGAAACGGTCGCGTTTTGATCTTTGTCCGATTTGCTCATTTTTTCCAACGGATTTTGCAAGCTCGTTATTTTCGCTCCCTGCTTGGGAATATAGGGTTCCGGAACGACGAAGGTATCGCCGTACCGATTGTTGAAGCGGATCGCGAGGTCGCGCGTCAGCTCCAAATGCTGCTTTTGATCCTTTCCGACGGGAACAAGATCGGTTTTGAACAAAAGGATATCCGCCGCCATCAAGACGGGATAGGTCAAAAGACCCGCGTTTATATTATCCTCGTTTTTGCGCGATTTATCCTTAAATTGCGTCATTCTTTCAAGTTCGCCGATATACGTCGTACAAGAAAGGATCCAAGCGAGTTCCGAATGCTGCGGAACGTTCGATTGGACGTATAAAATGCTCTTTTCGGGATCAAGCCCGCAAGCCAAAAACTGCGCGAAGAAAGAATACGTTCTCTCCCTTAACTCTTGCGGTACTTGGCGAACGGTCATCGCGTGTTGATTCGCGATCGCGAACAAACACTCGTTTTCCTCTTGCAGTTCCAGCCAATTTTTGACCGCGCCGATATAGTTTCCGATCGTGATGCAACCGGTGGGTTGGATTCCGCTGTAAATTCTCATTGTCGGGACACTCTCTCCATTACTTTTTCTTTGATCTTCGTTTTATCCAAAACGTCCGTAAAACGAATTTCCGCCGTTTCGAGTTTTTCGATCCCTTCGGGGATCTCCATTCCGCTCAGGGAATGCAGTTTTTTGACGGCTTTGAACGGATCCTCCACGCGGCTTTCGTCCAACGCTTCGTACACGTCCTGCGCGAACTTATACGGGCTTGCGGTGGAAAGAATGACGGTCGGCGTTTCGTCGCCCGTGATCATAAGATAATTATCGTACACGCTGACTGCGACCGCGGTATGCGGATCCACGACGTAGCCGTACTCGTCGAAGGTGTTCGCCATTGCGTCCATCGTTTCCTCTTCGTCCGCGTAACCCGCGGTAAATACGCCGAAGTTTCGGCGGATCACGGAGAGTTCCACTTGATATTTGCCCGTTTCTTTGAGATCTTTCATCAAAGAAGCAAGTTGATCGGAGTTGCGCCCCGTCATCTCGAAAACAAGCCTTTCGAGGTTGGACGAAATCAAAATATCCATCGAAGGCGAGATCGTTTTGTGGAATTCGCGCGAAGCGTCGTACTCGCCCGAATTGAAGAAATCGGTCAAAACGTTATTGATATTGGAAGCGCAAATCAGTTTGTTTACGGGGAGTCCCATACGGAACGCGTAATACCCGGCGAGAATATCGCCGAAGTTGCCCGTCGGAACGCAGAAATTGATTTTTTCTCCCTCTTTAATGTCGCCCGAAGAAAGCATATCGGCGTAAGAAGAGAAATAATAAGTGATTTGCGGAAGCAACCTGCCCCAATTGATGCTGTTCGCCGAACTCATAACGAACCCTTTTTCTTTGAGTTCCTCGGCGACTTTTTTATCGGTGAAGATGGTTTTGACCGCCGTTTGCGCGTCGTCGAAATTACCGCGAATACCGGCAACGTAAGTATTATTTCCGCCCGTCGTGATCATTTGCATCTTTTGCATATCCGAGACCCCTTCGTCCGGATAAAAGACCATGATCTCCGTCCCTTCGACGTCCTTGAATCCTTCGAGGGCGGCTTTACCCGTATCGCCGCTCGTGGCGACGAGAACGAGGGTTTTATCCTTTTCCCCTCTCTTTTTGCGGCAAGCGGAAATAAGCTCGGGAAGAACGGTCAGCGCCACGTCCTTAAACGCGAAAGTCGGTCCGTGCCAAAGTTCCAAAACGTAAAGCCCGTCGTCCACCTTGGTCAAGGGGCAAGCGTCCTCGTCTTCAAAGCGAGAATAGGCGCGCGACGCGATCTCGGACAGTTCCTCTTTCGTAAACTCGTCCAAATAGAGACCCATAACGTAAGACGCGCGCTCCGCGTAAGTCATATCCGCCATCGCGCGGATTCGATCCATCGAAACTTCCGGAAAGGATTCCGGAACGAAAAGCCCGCCGTCCGGGCTGATTCCCGTCAAAATCGCTTCGCTGCCCGAAACGGAGAGAGAAGCATTCCTCGTGCTGATAAATTTCATTTTTTCTTACATCACCTTTTCCGATTCGTAGGAGGACAAAAATTCCGGAAGAGAATCGGTACTGACGCTGAGAACGATCTCCACGGCGCTGTTTTTGCTCGCTTTCGAGATCTCGTCGTAAAAGAGTTGCATATCTTCGGGTTTCTTACCGGTCACGCGATGCGCTCCGTCCACGTACAGCATATCGATATCCGAGTTAGACGCCAAGATCCCTTTTACGAAACCCGCGAGCTGCTCTTCGCTGCCTACTCCGAAATTCTCAACGTTGATGAGCCTGATATTGTAGTTCAAGTCGAATTTGTAACGGTCGGTATAGGTCAGAAAAACGATGCTCCCCGAGCTCTTTTCGACCATTTCGTTCGCTTCCGCGATGAGTTTGCCCGTCTTGCCGCTTCCTTTCGCTCCGTAAACCAATCTTAACATATCAAGTCCTCCTTATAAGTTTTTTCTTTATTATACATCAAATAAAAGGGAAATTTTACGCCGAAGCGAAAATTTCCCGATTTTGCTTTATTTTCCCGCGCCGATCTTAACGAATTTTTCGTACAGCACGACGTCTGCCTCTTTTACGAGGGCGTCCAGCTCGTCGTCGCTCATGGCGGGAACGCGGCCGCTGGCGTACAGTTCGTCCACCCTCGCTTTGACGGCGGCGATGATCGGGTCGCTCTTTTTGACCTTCTCGCTTTCGGGCAGCCCGTAATTATTGTTGATCCAATATGCGATACCGGCAAGCCCCGAATTGTTATCCACGCAAACCATCGGGGGGCGATTCAAGATTTTGGAGGTGTTAAAGATATTGTAGATCTCCTCGTCTTTCATCAAACCGTCCACGTGTACGCCGGCGCGGGTAACGTTAAAGTCGCGCCCGACGAAAGGAGTACGCGGCGGGATCTTGTAACCGATATCGCGCTTGAAATACTCGGCGATCTCGGTAATGACCGAAAGGTCCATTCCGTCCGTCGTTCCTTTTAAGGAAGCGTACTCCACCGCCATCGCCTCCAAGGGGCAGTTGCCCGTTCTTTCGCCGATGCCGAGAAGCGCGCAGTTAACCGCGGAACAGCCGTAAAGCCAAGCGGTCGCCGCGTTCGTAACGACCTTATAAAAGTCGTTATGTCCGTGCCATTCCATTTGTTCGGAAGGAACTTCGCCGTAACGCCATAACCCGTAAATCGTTCTCGGAACGCTTCTCGGAAGAGACGATCCCGGATAGGTTACGCCGTAACCGAGCGTGTCGCAGGCGCGCACTTTGATCGGGATCCCGCTCTCTTTGGAAAGTTTCATCAGTTCCCTGACGAAAGGAACGACGTAACCGTAAGAATCCGCCCTCGTAATGTCTTCGAGGTGCGCGCGGGGAACGATGCCGCGGTCAAGCGCTTTTTTGATGATGGAAAGGTATTTATCCATCGCTTGCGCGCGAGTCAAATGTAATTTATTGAAAATATGATAATCCGAGCAACTGACGAGAATGCCCGTCTCTTTGATCCCCATTTCTTTTACGAGCTCGAAATCGGAATCGGTCGCGCGGATCCAGCTCGTGATCTCGGGGAACTCATAACCAAGCTCCTGACAGGCGCGAACAGCCGCCCTGTCCTTCTCGCTGTAAAGGAAGAATTCGCTTTGCTTTACGATTCCCTTTTTGCCACCGAGACGGTGCAGCATTTTATAGAGTTCCACGATTTGCTCCACTGTAAAAGGCTGCATGGATTGCTGCCCGTCGCGGAAGGTCGTGTCCGTGATCCACAGGTTTTCCGGAGTGTTCATCGGAACGGTAAAGAAGTCGAACGCCGTTCGGGGAACGTTCTCGTAATCGAAGAACTCGCGGAAAAGATTCGGCTCCGCCACGTCCTGCAAAGAGTAAGAATAGGTTTGCTCTTGCAACAAATGCTTATGCGAGTTATAAAAGATCATACTGCCTCCTGTTATGCCTCTTCGCTGTTTTTGAGAAGCTCGTTTTGCTCGTTTAAGGCGAGCGCTTCGATCATTTCCAGCATATCGCCGTCCAAAAATTGATCCAAGTTGTAAAGGGTCATTCCGATGCGGTGATCGGTTACGCGGCCTTGCGGATAATTGTAAGTCCGAATTCGCTCGGATCGATCCCCGCTGCCAACCTGCGTGCGCCTCTTTTCCGCATACTCTTTATCCGCCTGCGAACGATAGTAATCATACAATTTGGACTTCAAAACTTTCATCGCTTTTTCCTTATTTTTGATTTGCGATTTTTCGTCTTGACAGGTAACGACGATTCCCGTCGGAATATGCGTTATACGGATCGCGCTTTCGGTTTTATTGACGTACTGACCGCCTGCGCCGCCCGCGCGATACGTATCGATTTTAAGATCGGAGGGATTCACGGACGCGTCCACGTCTTCCGCTTCGGGAAGAACAGCCACCGTTGCGGCGGAAGTATGGATCCTGCCCTGCGACTCGGTCGCGGGAACGCGCTGAACGCGATGCGCTCCGCTTTCGTATTTGAGTTTGCTGTAAGCGCCCTTGCCCGACACGAGGAACACCGCCTCTTTTACACCGCCGAGATCGGTCATATTCATATCCACTTCCTCGGTCTTATAGTGCATTCTTTCGGCAAAGCGCATATACATTCTGAGAAGAACGGCTCCGAATAAACTCGCTTCCTCGCCGCCCGTTCCCGCGCGGATCTCGATCACGACGTTCTTATCGTCGTTCGGGTCCTTGGGCAGGAGCTTGATCTTCAATTCTCCGAGAAGCTTTTCCATTTCTTTTTTCGCGCTCTCTTTTTCTTCCTGCGCCAAAGTTAAAAGCTCCGGATCTTTTTCCGTTTGCAATATCGTTTCGCACTCTTCGAGCTCTTTTTCGGCTTGAAGGTAGCGGTCGTAATCGGCCATGATCTCGGAAAGGGCGGCGTGCTCCTTCGCGATTTTCTGCCATTCGTCTTGCTTGGCGATGACGGCGGGATCGGCAAGCTTATCGTTCAGCTCGACGAACCTCTCTTTCATCAGTTTTAATTTCTCTAACATTTTTTCTCCACAACGACCACTCGATCGTGATCTTCCATATCGCGGATCACGCGAACGCTTCCCATCGTTTCAAAGAGAGCGCGAACCGCGTTTCCCTGATCGAACCCGATTTCGAGAATAAGCTTTCCGCCGTCTTTGAGATAGGACGGGCAATCTTTTCGGATCGCTCTGTAATAGTCCAATCCGTCCTCGCCGCCGCAAAGCGCCGTTTCGGGTTCTTTGCGAACGTACGCGTCCAACTTTTCCATTTCCGCTTTGGGAATATAGGGAGGATTCGCCGTAATGAGATCGAACTTTCCCTCTATATTCTCAAACAAGTCGCTCTTTATAAACTTTACGCGAGCGCCGAGAGCGTCGGCGTTCTCTTTCGCGAGAGAAAGCGCGTCGTCGCTGACGTCCGACGCCGTTACGCAAGCGTTCGTTTTCAAAGCGAGAACAAGAGCGATCGCCCCCGTCCCGGTACAAAGATCGAGAACGGAAGACGCTTCGGTAAGCTCGGACTTCAATGCTTCCTCCACGAGGAATTCGGTATCGGATCTCGGGATCAAAGCGCGAGGATCGGTTTTGATTTTTACGCCGTAAAACTCCGTTTCTCCGAGAACGTACTGCATCGGTTCG
Source organism: Christensenella sp. UBA4247 (assembly GCA_002395405.1). GTDB lineage: Bacteria > Bacillota > Clostridia > Christensenellales > CAG-1252 > CAG-1252. The sequence goes on along the minus strand of DGWX01000022.1, from coordinate 47,930 downwards.
CCTTCTCCGACTTTTTTCGCGGCGGCGATGATCCTATCCGCAACGGGTTCGTCTATCTTTTCGACGGAGGAAAGTTCGCTTCTTCCCGTTTTCAGATAATGAACCGAGATCCAGTCCGCAACGGCGTCCGCTTCGCCCGTTTTCGAAAGATAAGAAAGCGCTTCGCGGCGAACGAGTCGATAGTCTTTTTTGATATTGAATTTCCGAGTCGGGATCGATTCGTCCGCGTCCATTTCCATAACCGTCTTAAACGCGGTCAGGGAAACTTCGAGCATGGATTCGTCCGGCTCGCGCGTCGTAAGGCGCTGAAACCAAAGGCCGGGCGCTTTCAAAACGCGCACAAATGCGTTATCGAATTTCGCAAGAAATTTCAATACTTCGTAAGCAACTCCCGCAACGACAGGGAGAAGCGCAAGCCTCGTTACGAAACGAAGCAGGAAGGAAAGGATCCCGCTGAATTCGTCAAAAGTAGGCAAAAAAGCAGTCAGTATTACGGATACGAACACCGTAATAACGAGAAAACTCGTTCCGCAACGATCGTGTACCCTGCGCATCCTTTTTGCGTTCTCGACCGTCAATTCTTCCCCTTCCTCGAAGCAGGTAATGACCTTATGCTCCGCTCCGTGATACATAAACACACGCTTAATATCGGGGATCAGCGAAACGAGGAAAAGATAGGAAAACAAGATCAAGAGACGAACCGCGCTGACGATCAAATTGCGCCAAACGTAAAACACGCTTTGAAAGCCCGGAATACGGTCAAAAAGTTTTACGACGCCGACGGGAAGCGCGACGAACAGCCCGATCGCAAACACGACGCCGAGCAAAACGCCGATAAAGATCGCGATATCCATAACGCTCTTTTTACTTTTTTCCGCAAGCCAAAGCTCGAACTTCGTGGGTTCGCCGGAATCCTCTCCGTAAAGTTCGGCGCTGCGGGTCAAAACGCGGGAGCCGACGATCATCATCGCGAAAAAGTTGATAAAACCGCGAAGCACGGGGACCTTCTTCCACCATTTCACTTCTTGCGAAACGCGCTCGGTCTCCACTTCGATCCTTCCGTCAGGCGTGCGAACGGCGGTGGCGACGCTTTTTTCGCCGCGCATCATAACGCCTTCCATAACTGCCTGACCTCCGATTTTGGAAACGAATTTTCTCATACTCTTTCCTCGCCGCTATTCCGAAAGCTCTTTCCCCGCAGAAAGGGGAGAGCGTTCGATATAAAAAATGCGTTGTTTGTTTCAACAACGCACTTTCCGTTTTTATTATTTGTTTCTGTTATAGCGGTTGTTGAACTTTTCTACCCTGCCGCCGGTATCAACGAGCTTTTGCTTTCCGGTGAAGAAGGGGTGGCATTTATTGCAAATATCGACGGAGATAACGTCCGCCTTTTTGGTAGTGCCCGTTTCGAAAGTATTGCCGCAAGCGCAAACGACTTTCGCTTTTCTGTACTCGGGATGGATGGATTCTTTCATTATTTATACACCTCGTAAAGATAACTTTATGTATTGTTATTATACTTTCCCGCGAAAAGCAAGTCAACGATTTTTCGGCATTTATCGGAATTTATTTATATATTTTAATAAATCGAGTTAAAACCGGTTTTTCCGCGGGAAAACTTGCCGAAAAGGCTCTATCCGATAAGGGAAAAGTACAAACCGAGCGTTTTTAACATATTTTGCACGATGAAAAGAAGCCCTGCCGATAAAAGGAAGCCGAGCGCGAGAGCGGAAAGTAAAACCACCGTGTTTTCCAAAGCGAGTATTTTTGCGATCTCTTTTTTCCCGGCGCCCGCCGCCGCCAAAACGTCGAATTCTTTTTTTCGATCGCGGAGCGAAGCGAGATAGGCGTTTACGTATCCCGCCGCCGCAAACAAAGCCACGAGAATACTCAAAACACGAAACACGCGAAGGTAGGAATCCGCCAGCGAGATCACGTAAGAAAACACGTCTCTCGTTTTCGCGGAAACGGATACGGTGGAATACTTTTCCGAAAGCGCTTCGAAAAGCGCGGGATCCTTTCCCTTAACGAGGCAAGCGTTCGCGCCGATGGATAACCCGGACAAATCGGCAAACGCAAGCGTCAGCGGAGTATCCATCAAATAAGAAACGGCAAATTCTTCGAATTCTCCGTTCAGACGGATCGAAAGCGTTTTGCCTTCCGACACCCCGAGTTTCATTGCGAGGCCGCGGCTGATCGCGATTTTTCTTTCCCCCGCGATGGCGGAAGGGGAAAGTCCGAAAACGGAGAGATCGAGCGCTTCTTCCGCCTCTTGCGCGCGAACAGCGATAAAGGTAACGGTATTTTTCCCCTCGCCCACCGCGCACTTGTTTTCAAGGTAGGCAAGATAGGCGTTTTCCACTTGATCCTCCTGCCTGACCGATCCGAGAAGAGAGGAAGCGGTTCCGGAAGGCGCCGTCATAACGATTTCGGTTTTGAAAAGTTTTTCAAACGCGCGAAGCTGGCTTGCGGCTTCTCCCGAAAGAAGAGAGACCACGATCACCGCCATCGACGCAACGGCAAGAATGCGAGCGCCCGCAAAAGAATGTTTTTGTTCTTTCGCTCCCGATGACGCCACGTACAAAATCCCGGCTTTCCCGTCCTTGACCGCGCGCATGATCAAAGCGTTTGCGCCTTTTACGCAAAGAGGCGCCGCGAAGAAAACGAATGCAAACGCCGCCCCAAACGCAACGACGCCGAATCCGAAAGAAAGCGACGAAGGAACAAGCGCGGTCGCGGCGGTAAAGAGGAGAAGGATCAAAAAGCTGACGATCGACGGATATAAGCCGATCTTCGATACGGGCGAAGAAAAATGCAATGCGTCGTAAAGAGACGTCCTCGTAAGGCGAAGCAAGGGAATGAGCGAGGAGAGAAAAGACAACAAAACGCCGAAAAGGACGGAGAGCGCAACGAGCGCAAAAGAAGGTCGGATCACTCCCGAAGCAAACGAACCCGCAAGGGCGAAAAGGCGGCTGATCCCGAAAGAAAGAAAAACGCCCGCGATCGATCCGAGCAAGCCGTATAATAGGATCTCGGCGGCGAGGTAGAAAAAGAGCTGACCTTTCGTTGCGCCCGCGGTCATAAAGAGAGAGGCAAGTCCGATCCTGTTTTTCAAAACGAGAGTGACCGCCGTATAAATAAACACCGCGCCGATCACGGCAACGAGGGCGGCAATGACCCCGATCAGCGTTCCTTGATACGCTAACGTTACGCCGACGTTCTCCTCGTTTACCGGCGACGACAAAGAGAACGAAGGATTCTCTCTTCCGATCCTCTCCGTAGCGCTTCTTTCGCCTTCTCCCGCCGTTCGAAGTTTTTCATCGGAATAATCGAGGAAAAACCGATTGTAAATAGTCGCGCCGTCTCCGAGGGAAAACAGCCGACCCGCCGCCCGCTCCGAGAGAACGAGATCGGCAGACGCAAACACGCCCTTTTCTTCCGCGATCCCGCTTACCGTAAGCGCGATCTTCTGCCCCGAACCGTATCGGGAAAGGAGGATCTCCGAACCGACGGCTGCGCCGATCTTATCGGCGAAAGCGCGGGAAATGACCGCGCCGGTCCTACCGGTCGGAACTTCGCCCGACAAACACGAAACGGGATTATACGATCCGAGGGAAGAAAAGTCGGTCGCGTAAGAGCGCGTAAAGGCTTTTTTCGCCCCTTCACACGAAGCATAAAAGAAAAAACCGGCATATAGCTCCCCCACGCTGTCCGCGCTCTCTTTCAAACGCTGAAATTCCGCGGAAGAATCCGTTAAATAATAAAGATCAAGATCGGGCGAGAGGCTCGCTTCGATCTCCGCCTTCCCGGACAAAAAGCGATACGAGGCGATCGCTTCCTTTTCGATGGATTCGCGAAGAGCGACGGCGGATAAAAAAACCGCTACGGCGAGCGCCACGGAAAGAAAGATCAAAATCGGCTCCCCGACCTTTTTTCTTACGGAGAGCAAAAGACTTTTCAGAAACATGTTTCGATCCTGCCGTCCTTTACCGAAATGCGGCTGTTTCCGTAAGAAGCGCCCGTTTCGCTGTGGGTGACCTGAACGACGGTCACGCCGAGTTCCCCGTTCAATTTTGTCAATAGTTCCATAACGCCTTTCGCGTTCTCGCTGTCGAGATTACCGGTCGGTTCGTCAAGGAAAATGACCTCGGGGTTATGGATCAGGGCGCGAAGGATCGCCGCCCGCTGTTGCTCGCCGCCCGACAAGGTCTCGGGGTAAGAAGAAAGAACTTTCGTTAAGCGGGTATATTCCGCGAGTTCTTCGAGTTTCTCCTGATGATCTTTGATTTTCTCTCCCGCAAGGCGAAGAGGCAAAAGAATATTGTCGCGAACGGTCATCGTAGGAACCAAATTGAAGAACTGATACACGAATCCGATCGAAGTACGCCTCAAAAGCGCGAGTTTTTTCTCGGGAAGCGAGGTGATCTCCTCTTTTCCGATCGTAACCGTTCCCGCATCGGGGCGAAGAACGCCGCCCATAACGGACAAGAGCGTACTCTTTCCGCTTCCGCTCTCTCCCGTGATCGATAAAAAATCCCCCGATCGAACGGAAAACGAAACGGAATGCAAAACTTCCCTATCTCCGAAACTTTTCGAAACGTTTGAAACGATGATATCCGCCATAAAACCCGCCTTTTACATAACGATATCGCGAAAGAGGGCGCCCGTTACTTCCCGAAACGCTTCGGGGGAAGTACGCAAAAACACGCCGATCTTGCCGGCGCTGGTATAGATCCGATCGAATAAAAGCGCCGTCTCGTCAAACACCGTTACGAATTGTTTTTTCATTCCGATGGGGCTGCAACCGCCGTGTACGTAACCCGTCAGCGGAAACAGCTTCTTTTGCGGCAGCATCGACACGCTTTTTACACCGACCGCTTTCGCCGCTTTTTTCAGGTCGAGCGTTTCCCCAACGGGAATCACAAACACATAATGCGACAGATCCGACCCTTCCGTAACGAGCGTTTTGAAAACCGAAGCCGCGTCCGCATCGATAAGCGCCGCCGCCTCCACCCCGTCTTTCGGGATCGAAGAGAGTTCGGTCGCCTCGTAAGAAAGTCCTTTTTGCTCCAAGATGCGCATTGCGTTCGTTTTATCCATAAATAGATTATAATCTTTCGTTTTTTCTTTGTCAATAACGCGAGCTAAACGGGGAACGAAGCGCGAAAACGTTTGACTTTTCGCCCTCTTTTTTTTACCCTTGAATTATGGATCGCAAACTGAACAAAACCAAATTACTGCGCTATTTGATGCTGCTCGTCGCGGCGTTCTTTTGGGGCATGGCGTTCGTGGTACAGGCAACGGACAAGATCCCGCCTTTTACCTTTACCGCGATCCGCTCTCTTCTCGGTTCCTTCGTTCTCGTTCCCGTTTTTCTCGTTATGGACGCGATCAAGAAGAAAAAAGGAGACAAGGCGCCTCTTTCTCACGAAGAGAAAAAGCGCGCGATGAAAGACCTATGGATCGGCGGCGCGGTGTGCGGCGCGGTTTTATTCGCCGCAACCAACTTACAGCAATACGGAATGAGTATGAACCTCGAAGCGGGGAAAGCGGGCTTTATTACGGCGATGTATATCGTCCTCGTTCCGATCATCGGACTGTTTACGGGTAAAAAAAGCGGCGTCGTTATTTGGATCTCGGTCGCGCTCGCCGTCGTAGGGTTGTATTTCATTTGTGTCAAAGGCAAGTTTTCCGTAAACGCGGGCGACATTTGCTTGATCGCCTGCGCCTTTGCTTTCGCGGCGCATATCGCGGTCGTGGATCGCTTTACGAACAAAACGGACGGCGTAAAGCTCAGTTCCGTCCAATTTGCGTTTTGCGGTTTTTTCTCTCTCGTTGCCGCTTTGATTTTCGACCTCGGAAAAGTTTCGATCTCGACCCTGCTTTCCTTCTATCCTTCTTTCCTCTATATGGGGATCTGCTCCTGCGGCATCGCTTATACCTTCCAGATCCTCGGACAAAAAGGAACGAACCCGACCGCCGCGTCTTTGATTATGAGTTTCGAATCCTGCTTCTCTTTGATCGGCGGGCTTATTTTCCTCGGAGAAAAACTGACCGCAAGGGAATGGATCGGATTCGCGATCATGCTCGTTGCGATCGTTTTGACCGAAACGAAAGAACTTTTCGAAAAGGTTCCCTCTCTCCCCGCAAACAAAGAATAAAATGCGCTTTGCCCGATATTGACGGATTTTTCGTTTTATGATATAGTAATAAAGTATGAAAAAGTTTACGCGCGTTTTTCTCGTTTTGCTTTCGATCCTCGCCCTTACGGCGAGCTTTTTTGCTTGCAAACGAAAAAGCGAAACGCCCGCTTCGCCCGCCGATCTCGGCGCTCTTTCGAACGAGCTGACGGAGAGCGCTTTGCCGGACGGAGGTTTGAATCGGGAGATTGCGGAAAAAATTCTCGACCTTTTTAACAGCGCCGGATTTGAAACGGCGGAAACCGCCGCCTCTCTTCGCGCGTTGAAGGAAAAAGCAACGGACATTGCTCCCGCGCTGACGGGCGTCTATGAAAACGCTTTCTCCGAAGAATCGATCCCCGCCTATCGCGCCGCACTCGGCGCCGTATCCGAAGCGGTCAGCCCCGAAAAAGCGGGCGAGCTGTTCTATGCGGCGGCAAGCGAGGCTTACGACTCCCTTCCCTTTTCTCTTTCGGATTGCCGCGCCGCCGCGGCCCTTCTTTTCGGGATCAATCAAAAAGACGGCGACACTCTTTATTCTGCGGCGACGACCGGCGACTATTCCGCGATCGGAAAGCGAGAACTGAATACCGTTCTTATGACGTTCTCCTCCTCTCTTCTTCGTGCGAAAGGCATATCGGACGCAGCGAAAGAATACTTGTTCGGGCTTTTTTCTTCTTACGTTCAAAACTTTACGTACGACGTCGAGCTTACGAGCGAGCAAAAAGAACATCTTGCCCAAGCGAAAACCTATATTCTGCGTCTCGGCGAGGTTTTGAAAGAGCATTACGAATTCGTTCTTTCCTTCGCTTCGGCTTTTTGCGCGGAAGCGTCCGCCCGAGTTTTCCTCGGCGGCGAGTATGAAAAACGCGAACGCACGACTTATTACGGCTACGAGTACGATTCTTGGAAAGCTACGGAAATATCCGAAAGCGACTACGAAGAAAAAGCGGGAGACTTCGACGAATACTTTGCTTTGACCGATACGGTTCTCGGCTATTCTTCCGGCGATACTTTTACGTTGATCCCCGAGAAAGACGTTACGCTCGGAGAAAAAATATACAAACTGCAAACGGCGTATCGCGCGTATCTTTCGATGACGGACGAACAAAAAGAAGAATGCAAAGTGTTTTTGAACGACGCGCTCTCCGTTTTATCCCTCGATCCCGAGCTCGTAGCGATCCTTTTCGATCTTGAAATCAAAAAACCGAGCGAAGGCGCGCCGATCGCTTCTTTCGAAGAAGCCGTCTCGGCTCTCTCCTCTCTCCTTTCTTTCGAATCGACGGACGGCGTTTCCTCTCACGAGCGAGCCGCTTCTTCCGCCGCAACGGAAACCATCGCCGCCTATTTGCGAAGCTATCTTCCGACCCTGTTTTGATGGATCCGGATATAAAAAAAAGACTGCCGGCGGCAGTCATTTTTTTTTGCGCGTTTAACAACGGATCAAAGTTTTCAAATACATATTGTCGCCGTCCATCGCCTCGGTAAAAGCAACGGGCGCGGCGAGGAAATCCACCGTTTTATCCACGAGATGATCCACTTTTACGACCTCGTTCGCAAGCAAATTGATCGCGGCGTTCATATCCGCGGCGCCGTTATTGATCCCGACGACGGAGAGCTGCCTACCCATAATCGCGGAAATATCCGCGTTCAGCTTTAACGCGAACGTATCGTAACCCACGATACCGACCTTACCCCCTTCCGCCGTCAAAGAGAAGGCGAGCTGCGGCTGCTGGGAAGAGCGACATTCGAAGATCGTGCAATCCGCCATTCTGCCGCAAGTAATTTGGCGAATGCGGCGAAGCGCGTCCTGCTTGGAAGAATTGATCCTGTAATAGATGCCGTACTCCGCGGCGGTTTCGAGCTTTTTATCCGATTTATCGATGATGATCGGGATCGCCTGATAGTAAATCGCAAGTTGAGCGAAAATCAAACCGAGCGCATTCGCGCCGAGGATCGCCACATACTGCTCGTGTTTCAAATCGAGCTTATCGGTCAAGCCGGCGGCGATGGAAATATATTCGGTAAACACGCCCATATCTTCGGTTATGCTTTCGGGAAGGGAATACACGCATTCCTCGGGAACGACGACGTAATCCGCAAGGTATCCGTCCGTATCCTGCCCTTTGATTTTAAGCTTTCCATTTTTATCTTTCAAATAAGGAGAAAGAAGAACGCGTTCGCCCTTGCGGAAGCGGCTTCCCGGGTTCGCTTCGCTGATATAGCCCGTTGCGATACGCCCCGGAACGATCGGCAAAACGGCGGACGAAGCACCCTCGTAAACCGAAATATCCGCGCTCGTCAGCCCGAGTTTGGTCACTTTGACTTTGACGTACGACGGGATCAAATCTCCCGTTTCTTCTTCCATCGAGAGCGTTCTCGCACCCGTGATCTTCCAAACTTTCATAATACTCCTTCTCGCCCTTTCGGACGTGGTTATTATATCACGCTTTCAATCGGAAGTAAAGTCCGCGAACGTTATTAAGAAAGCCCTTCCTTTTTATCTCTTTTTAGCGGCGAGGATCAGCGCCGAATCGATCACCACGAGAATCGAAGCGAGATTATGGACGAGCGCGCCCGTTGCGGGCGTCAAGATCCCCAAAGCGGACAAGACCACCGCGACGACGTTTACTCCCATCGCAAAGAGAATATTCAGTTTGATCGTTCGGAGAACGCGGCGGGAAAGCTTTAAGATCCAAGGGATTTTTCCGATCTTTCCGTCCATCAAAGCAAAGTCCGAGGACTCCACCGCAACGTCGCTTCCGACTTCCGCCATCGAAACCGAACAATCGGCGGCAACGAGCGAAGGTGCGTCGTTTACGCCGTCTCCCACCATACAAACCTTGCCGCTCTCCTTAAACGCTTCCACTTTCGCCGTCTTATCCTCGGGAAGGAGGGAAGCTTCGAAACGTTCGATGCCGAGCGCGTCCGCAACGTTCTTCGCGGTCAAAGCGTGGTCGCCCGTCAGCATAACGGGGCTAACGCCCATTTCCTTTACTTCTTTTATCGCCTGCGCCGCCTCTTCGCGGATCCCGTCCGTCAGGCTTAATACGCCTTGAACGGCGCCGTCCACGAACAAACAAACCGTCGTTCTGCCCTTTTCCGCTTCTTCTTCCGCGGCGCGTTTATAATAGTCGTCCAGATGATCTGAAGCGCGCAGATAAGAAATCATTTCGATCGTTTTTCCTTCGATCTCGGCTCTTACGCCGACGCCCGCCTGCGCTTCGAGATCGGTCGCTTCAAACAGCTTTTTTCCGTCGGCCGCTCTGACGATGGCTTTCGCGATCGGGTGTTCGGAAGCCTTCTCCGCCGAAGCCGCGAGGATCAATAAGTCTTCTTCCGAAAGGTCGCGGGAAACGATTCTTACGACCTCGGGCTCGCCTTTGGTCAAAGTTCCCGTCTTATCGAGGCAAAGAACGCTTACCTTCGCCATCTCTTCGATCGCGCCGCCGTTTTTAACCATAACGCCGTCTTTTGCGAATCGCCCGATCGCCGCGGCGATCGCGGTCGGGGTCGCGAGCGCTAAGGAACACGGGCAAAATACGACGAGGATCGTTACGCCGCGAACGATAGCGGAAGGAATCGACACGGAAGGAACGAGCGCGCAGATCATAAATACGAGGAGCGATAAAATACAAGCCGCGGGAACGATGTAGCTCGCCCAGCGATCCGCAAGGCGCGCGATAGGCGCTTTTTTACCCTCCGCCTCGCGCATAAGCCCCGTCACTTTGCTGATCCACATATCTTCTTTCGCTTTCGCCACGCGAACTCTCAACATTCCGTTCTCGTTCATCGTTCCGCCGTAAACCGAACTTCCGATCTCCTTCTCCACGGGGATCGATTCGCCCGTGATGGCAGATTCGTTTACCGCGGACGATCCCGATTCCACAACGCCGTCCACCGAGATCACGCTGCCCGGACGAACGAGAACGAGATCTCCGACTTCGATTTCTTCTAACGAAACGATCTCCGTTTCTCCGTCTTCTTTTATTCGTTCGACCGTTTGCGGAGCGAGATCCATCATCTTTTTAATGCCGCTGCGGCTCTTTCGAACGGTCAGGTCTTCGATGATCTCGCCGAGATACATTAAAAACGCCACTTCGCCCGCGGCGAATACGTAACTTTCCCCGTGATCCGATCCCGCGATCAAAGAAGGCGCGGATAGGCGCACGATTTCAAGCGCGATCGAAGCTAAGATCGCGATCGCGATGAGTACGTCCGCCGTGATCTTCTTTTTCGAGATCGCGCGGATCGCAGAGCGAAAAATCGAATAGCCGCAAAGAACGACCGCGATCCAAGCGAAATCCGCATAATGGAAAAAAGCGACTCCGGTCAATTTATAAAGATCGATAAAGCTCAAAATCAAAAACGCGAGAGAAAAGCCGAGGATCAAAAAGTGCTTCAATACGCCGCCCTCTTCTTCCTCCTCTTCCTCGTGACAACCGCAACCGCAGCCGCAACCGCAACCGCAACCGTCGTGATCGTGATGATGTTCGTGATCGTGATGGTGATGATCGTGATCGTGGTGATGAGCGTGATCGTGGCAGTGGCAATCGTCGTCGTCACGATCGTCGTCGTGGCAATGGCGATCGTCGTCGTGGCAATGGCGATCGTCGTCGTCACAATCGTCGTCGTGGCAATGACAATCTTCATCGTGGCAATGGCGATCGTCGTCGTGATCGCGATCGTGATCCTCAAAAGCGCGCTTGCGGGAAGCGCTTTCTTCGCTCGATTCCGAAGCGGATCCTTCGACCTCTTTCAGAAGTTCCTTTTCTTCTTCCATACGATTCTCCTAATTCAAAAGGTAGCGATTGAGCATTTTGCTAAACGAGGAAAGCGCGTCCTCTTCTTGGTTTTCAACGCCCTCTTTTACGCAATGTTCAAGGTGATTGATCAAAAACTGTTTGCCGATCTTTTTGAGCGCGCCGTCCACCGCCGTAATTTGCATCAAAATATCTTCGCAGCTTTTTCCCTGCGTAACCATTTTTGCGATCGCCGCGATATGCCCCTGACAGGTCAGAAGCCCGTTTATGATCTTATCTTTAAAAGCCGCGTCCAAACAAACGCTTTCCGAATGGTTCTCTTTTTTCATTTTTCTCTCCTTACCCCCTCCCCCTGGGGGTGGGTCTTCATTTTTATAATATCGCGCGATCGAGTGTTTGGCAAGCGTTTTTTATATTTTTTATTCGGAAAACGAAAAGGTATGTTATAATTGTAAAGCGCATTTTTCGGTTTTTTCAATACCTAACGCAAGGTCGTTTTTAAGGAGGATACGAAAATGCGCGCGCGGCGGAAACGCCGCGTTTTTATATTGGGGAAAGGAGAAAGAAAATGATTTACGTAGGGATCGACGTAGCCAAAGACAAGCACGACTGCCATATCGTTCGGGAGAACGGCGAAATACTGCTCGACAATTTCAGTTTTCCGAATAGCAAAGAGGGATTCGACCGATTGGACGGCATTCTTCGGCAAACATCGGAGAAAATAAAAGACGAGATCAAGATCGGGCTCGAGTACACGGGTCACTATTCGCAAAACCTGCTTGCGCACCTAAAAGAAGAAAAATACGAAGTGATAGCGCTCAATCCGCTGCAAGTAAACTTATATCGGAAAACGAAATCTTTCCGAAATACGAAAACGGACAAATCGGACGCCCGCTTCATAGCGAAAGTTACGGCGGAAACGGAAATCACTCCGAAGAAGAACGGCTTACGGCATATCGCAACGATGAAGTCGCTCTCGCGCTATCGCTATCGTTTGTTGAAAACGATCCAATCGCTGAAAAACCGATATCGGCGCGTCCTTGAAATCGTTTTTCCCGAGTTCGAGCATCTGTTTAACCTTCGCAATATGAGCACGGTGGACGTTTTGGCAAAGTACTCATCCCCCCGCGAGATCCTAAGCGCCGGCAAGGATTCGCTGGAACGGAATTTAAACAAGCTCTCGCACGGTCATTACGGAAAAAAAGCGGACGAACTTCTCCAAGCCGCGGAAGACAGCATCGGAACGACCAACCTCAGCGACGCTTTCGAATTAAAGCATTTGGCAAAGCAGATCTCTTTTCTTTCCAAAGAACTCGAAATTCTCGAAGATAAACTCGCTTCTCTTTTAGGCAAAACGAACACGCCCATCCTTTCGATCCCGGGTATAGGCGTAGCCACGGGCGCCGCGATCCTTTCCGAGATCGGGAATATCAAAAACTTTGACAATCCGGCGAAACTTCTTGCCTTTGCCGGCTGCGAACCCGCCGTTTATCAATCGGGAAAATTCCTTTTACCGCACGGATCGATGGTCAAAAACGGATCGAAGTATTTAAGAAACGCGATCTTTCAAGCAACGAAAGCCGCTTACGTTTCCGATCCCTTTATGCGCGCGTACGTCAATAAGAAAAGAGAAGAAGGAAAGCATTTCTTCGTTGCCCTCACCCATGGAATGAAAAAGATGACCCGCATCATCTTCGCCGTTTTAAGATCCGGAAAGCCCTATACCCCGCCTCGCATTTTAGCTGAGGATGCGGAAAAAGAGTATATTCCCCTTACTTGATCCAATTATAAAAACAGGCGCGTCGAATCGTTCGACGCGCCTGACTGATTCAGAATCGATTACAGATCGCCTTTTACGCCCCTTACGGCAAGCGCGACCGCGCCGAGCAGTCCGGCGTCATTCTTCAAAGCCGCCGCCTTTACAATTACTTTCGGGTTTATGCCCGCGCCGTACACGATCGAATTGACCTTTCTCGACACTTTTTTGATCAAATAATCGCCTTGATTGCTGACGCCGCCGCCGATGAGGACGACGTCCGGTCTGAACACGTTTACAAGTCCTGCGATGCCTTGGGCAACGTACGAAACGTAATCGCGAACGACCTTTTTCCCCGCTGCGTCGTCCGCCTTTGCCGCGTCGAACGGGACGATCCCGCTCTCCCCCTTTTCCGCCCAAAGGCGCGCGAGGAGGCTATCCGGACGGCGAGCGACCATCTTTGCCGTTTGGCGAAGCAGCGCCGAAGCGGAAGCGTAAGCCTCAAAGCAACCGCGATTTCCGCACGAGCATTTTTCTCCGCCCATTTTAATAACGATATGGCCGCCTTCCGCGCCCGATCCGCCCTTGCCGGTAATCATTTTTCCGTTTGCCACGATCCCCGTACCGACGCCCGTTCCGAGGGTGATCAAAAGGACGTCCGACAGCCCTTTCGCGGCGCCGAATACCGCTTCGCCGAGCGCGGCGGCGTTTGCGTCGTTCTCCACGAATACGGGGCAATCGATATGTTTTTTTACGTCGCTGACGATGGGTGCGTTTTCGAGTTTGATATTATTGGAATACGCGATCACGCCTTTTTTACCGTCCACCGTTCCGGGCGTTCCCATTCCGATCGCGGCGATCTCGCTCTCTTGTACGCCGATTTCCGAAGCGAGTTTCTTTACGAAAAGCGCGATCTCCTCTCCCATTTCGGCAGACGTGATCCCCGGTTTCGTTTTGAAACTATCCTTAACGAGGATCTCTCCGTCTTCGTTTGCCAAACAGCATTTAATGCTCATTCCGCCAACGTCCACACCTGCATAAATCATAGTTTTTCTCCTTCTTGCGCTTTATCAGTTGATAAATTCTTCGTAAATCGCGTTGATCGCCTTTTCGTAATCGTCTCCTTTAACGGCAACGATGATATTCAGCTCGGAAGAACCTTGATCGATCATTTTGATATTGACCCCGACGCGCGAAAGTGCGGTAAAGAGGCGGCTCGCCGTTCCGGGCTTATACGCCATTCCGTGTCCCACCGTCGCGATCAAGGCGAGGTCGCTTTGGATTTCGAGCCTATCCGGGCTGACCGCTTCGCGGATCCCGCCCACAAGTTCCTGCATTTTATTTCCGATCTCGCTATCCGCAAGGATCAAAGTCATCGTGTCGATCCCGCTCGGGAGATGCTCGAAACTCATATTGAGATTTTCGAGAACGGATAAAAGTTTCCTCGTAAATCCGATCTCGTTATTCATCATGGACTTTTCGATCAAAATGCTGACGAAGCCGCGCTTGCCCGCGATGCCGGTGATCAAGCGCTCGTGTGAGAGAACGCCGGGCAGAATCATCGTTCCGGGATTGGACGGTTCGAAGGTGTTTTTGATATTGATGGGGATATTCGCTTTGCGAACGGGGAAAATACTTTCGGGGTGTAAAACGTTCGCGCCCATATAAGAAAGCTCGCGAAGCTCGCGATAGGAAAGCTCCGGGATCTGCTTCGGATGATCCACAATGCGCGGATCGGCGGTCAAAAAGCCGTTTACGTCCGTCCAGTTTTCATACAGTTCCGCCTTGACGGCGCGCGCTACGATCGCGCCCGAAACGTCGCTTCCGCCCCTTGAAAAAGTAACGATCCTTCCGGAAGAAGTGCTGCCGTAAAATCCCGGGATAACGACGCCGGATTCCCTCGCACCGAGGAGCTTTTGGGCGAGGTCGTTCGTGTACTCCGCGTTAAACACGCCGTTGTCCGAGAAGCGAACGATCTCCTTTGCGTCCACGAAATTATAGTCCAAATAAGAAGCGAGCAGCATTGCGGAAAGTCTTTCGCCTTGCGCCGCCGCAAAATCGGGGGAAGAAGAGGACGCGATCCCCTCTTCGATCGCTTGGAATATCGATTCGAGATCGAGTTTCTTTTCGACCCCGAGCCCGACCGCGATCTCGGTAAAACGCTCGCGAATGGGCTTAAACAGTTCGTTTACGCTCTTGCCTTTCTTGCTTTCCTGATAGCAATTCAAAAGCGAATCCGTAATCTTAATGTCTTTGGGAAAGCGCTTTCCCGGTGCGGACACGACGATATATTTCCTCGCCTCGTCCGAACGAATGATCTCCGCGACTTTCTTGATCGTGTCGCTCGAAGCCATGCTACTGCCGCCGAATTTACATACTTTCATATTGATCTCCCGTGTCGAACGCCCGTTTTCCCTTAAAACAAAGGGATCGCGCGGGCAATCGATCATTTAATTTTTCTTGCTTCCAAATAATATCTTTTTTCTTCCGCTTCACCCATCGAAAAGGTTTTTCGGGGGAGCGAACCGTTCTTTACGACGTAAGGGAACAATTCCTCTTTTTTGAGAACGGGCATAAAGATCGCCACACCGTCTTTCGCGGAAGCGACTTTCGAAAGATTCTCGTCTCCGTGAATATAATCGACGGCGGCGCCTTCGTGAGAAGAAAGATACCCGTCTATAAATTCCTGTATCGCGCGAACCGCCTCGGGCGCCCCTTCGGGAACGGAAAGCGAAAAAAGCTCTTCGCGATATAAAACCGTAACGTGTCCTTTTCCCGAAAGAGAAGAACGCATCTCTTCTATAAATTCTTTTCCCACACCGAACACCGCGCGATGGATCGGCTCGAAAACGAGGTCGTCATCGTACAGATTGTTGATCTCCGCGAGGAAATAGCGCGCGGGATGTGATTCTCTTTCCTTCAAAGAAAGCGTTTTCTTAGTCTCTTCCCACAAAACTTTCGCCGTCGCGACCGAGTGATTCCCGTCGCCCACCGCAAATACGAAGGGAGAAGCGGAACCGTAAAGCTCTTGGTTTCGCTCGGGACGCGCGAGAGCGGAAACGGCGGAAAGAATCCTTTCTTCGTTCTTTACTCGATACCCTTTGATCGATCCGCCCGCCATATTGAGAGGCGAATCGTACAACTTATCCTCTTCCGAAATTGACGCGGCAATCGGCTCGATCACCGTCTTTTCCTTATCGTCGATCAAAAGAAGAACGTGGGGCAGTTCGAGCGGCGCATTGCGGCGGATCTTAATGCGAACGGGAAGCCTTTCGCGAACGGTCGCTTCGGTCGCGCGAATGGGAAGCCCGCCCTTTTCGAAATCGTACATATCGAGATCGATCAAAGCGAGAAGCCCGGTACGCCGCCTCCCGTAAGAGGTCTCGCGCACGGTCAAAACGAAGCCGTTTATCTCGCGAAAAACGTTCTCGCAGAGATATTTGTTCATATAATAATTGATGCTTGCGATGCGCTCGTCCATATCCCCTTTATCCAAATAATACTCGGGGAAAATAACGTTCAACGCGGAAACTTCTCCGCATTCGTCTTTGAGCTTTTTCCAATACTCGCCTTGCGAGGTAAATTGATCGCAGGCGATGACCGCCCACTTTTTCAGATCCACGCACTCCTTCGGCAGAAGAACGCGCGGAACGCTTATGTAGCTATCCATTTATCTTCTTCCGCCCACTCCGAAATTTCTCGTTTTTCTGCGGCTGATGTCCGTGATCCCGAACGCGTCGTCCAGCGCGTCCATCAGCTTTTCGCCCGTCATATAGCGCTTGATCTCCCCGTTTTGAACGAGGCTGATGATCCCGGTTTCCTCGCTGACGACGATGGTCAAAACATCGCTCTCTTCCGTTATGCCGATCGCGGCGCGGTGACGCGTTCCGAGATCTTTGCTGATGGAAGGATTTTGCGAAAGAGGCAAGAAGCACCCCGCCGCCAGAACCATATTGTTTTTGATGATGACCGCACCGTCGTGAAGAGGCGAATGCGGATTAAAAATACTTTCGAGAAGAGGCGCGGAAAGAACGCCGTTCAAACGGATACCCGTGTCCAACATATTGGAAGAAATGATCGTCGGGCAAACCACGATGAGCGCGCCGATATTATTCTTCGCAAGATCTTGGCAGGCTTTTACGATCTCGCCCGAAGCGTAACGGAGATCGTCTTCATTGCGCGAGTTATGCAATTTGGCGTACACGTTCTCCTCGGCTTGCCCACCGAATTTCGCAAATAAAAGTTTGAGATCGGATTGATACACGACCGCACTCGACGCGATAAAAATGATCGCGAGGAAGCGGAAGATCTCCCGCGTAAAATACAAAGCTTTCAGTTCGAAAAGAGAGACGCACACATCGATCCCGACGAAGATCAAGGAAAACAGAACGAAGAAAAGTCCGACCCTATAATTCTTTTTGCGAAAGAAAAAGACCGTTACGGAGATCAAAAACAAGATCAAAATCGCCGCGTCCGCCAAAGACACCCAAGATAAATTCTTAAAATAACCCGAAAGTCCGTCCATACGCGTCACCTCATACTAAACTCTTTACAAGTATAATATAACGCGCGAAAAAAATAAAGCGAAAACGATCAAAATCTGAACACGTCGTCATCCCGATCGGATTTTTCCTCTTCCGATTTCTTTTCTTCCTCTGAAAAATCGGAAAAAGGATCGGAGCGACTTTCCCGCGGAGTATCGAAGGAATTCTCCCAAATTTTTTCTTTGCGGTCTTTGCCCTGCTTCAGGATCAAAACGACGAAGAACGCGATCACCGCCGCGCCCCCGATCAAGAGGATCAAAAGATAGGCGAGCCTGCTATTCAGATCGGCGCCCGTAACGTCCTTCGCGGATTTTTCGAGCGCGGGTTTCAATCCTTCGCCCGTTACGGCCTGCGCGATGACGTTCGACAGAGAGGCAAGGCGCGCTTCGGTTTCGCTTTTTCCGCCGTTACGAGCGTTCAACTCGGTAAAGGTATCCAGCCGCGTTCCCGCAACGTCCGCTTTATCCGCATAACGATACAAGCCCGCTTCTTTCTCCCAATCTCCGCCCACAAAGGAAGCGCACGGGATCTCTTCATTTAGAAAATATACGTTCGCGCCGGCAAGCCCGAGATGCGTATAGGAATACGCTCCGTCCACCGCGTAAAAGGAAGAGGCGCGCTTAAAGGCGGGGGCTTTTTTTACAAAAGCGCCCGCTTTTTCGATAACGGAGAGGAAGTAAGCGTCGTGAGAGCGAGGAACGTCATCCGTAAAAAGATAATCGTATTTACCGGCGGCGACCCCGTCCACGTTGATATACAGCGCGAGCGTTTTTAAGTTTACGCCGCATTTTTTAACGTCGAAATCCGAAAGCTCCAAACCGCCCCAAAAGGCGACTGCCACGTTGTAATCGGGAGAAGAAAGCGCGATCTTTTCCGCCGCACTGAGAATAGCGCCCACACCGAGCGCGACCTCGGCGCCCTCGCCCGCGCCACCGCTGTCAGAAGGAGAAAAACTTCCGTAATATCCGCCGATCAGAACGGTTTTTTCTTTCCCGAAATCTTTTATTCCGATCACATGATTGTATTCTACGAGCCGAGAAGCGGAAGAAGAGGCGCCGGAAGAGGCGTTATAATATTTGAAAGACGGCGTCGCGACTTCGTAGCCCATCAGCGAAAGCGCGGACGAAAGATAGGAAGAGGCTCGCCCTTCCTCGCCGCTCTCCGCCGTCCGAACGGGATATAACGCGGCGAAGCGTTCTGCATACGAATAAGCGGACGTCATCGTTTCCGCCGAAGAAAAAGAGGCGGTGGAAAACGCGAAAAACAAAAAGCAAAGCAGCAAAATCAAACTCAAACATTTTTTCATAACGCAATCTCCACGATCGTCAAAGCAAGAGTGATCCCGACGATAAACAAAGGAACGACGGATAAGGACACCGCAAGGGACTTTTTATCGTAATCGTGAGCGTAGCGGCGCATAAAATACAGCGCGCCGAGGGCGAGAAATACCCATATTACGACGCTTCGGATCGCGCTTGCCACACGCATAAAGGTCGGGAAGAACAAAACGGGGATCTCCGTTGCGCCGCAAAGCAATAAACACGGGATCGCGAAGAGCAAACAGATCGAAGTAAATTCTCCGTAATGAATCGGGAACGGAAAAAGCCGCCCGCTCTCTTTTGTAAATACCGCGCCCGCAATGCGAAATGCGACGCGCACGACGAGTTTCGCGATCAAGGCGGACAAAATAACCGTCGTGATCGCGACCGCCACCATCAAAGAGACATAAGAACTGCCCGTCAAGACGGAAGCCGAGCCGATGAGTTGAAAGGTCGTTGCGATCCTCGAAAAATAAAAGGCGATCCCCGTCAGACAAAACAGAACAAACGGTTTGATTCTTTTCAAAGTTTCCATTATCCATTCCTCTCTTCGATCGCATAAGCGATCGCAAGATCCATTGCGTTCTCCACGCCGATATTCCCCGTTTTGAAATCCTCTTCCAGCTCGTACAGCTTCATAAGTATGGACAAAAGGCGGCGCGAAGTATAAGCCGAAGCC
The DNA here is from genome assembly GCA_002395405.1 of Christensenella sp. UBA4247. Classification (GTDB taxonomy): domain Bacteria; phylum Bacillota; class Clostridia; order Christensenellales; family CAG-1252; genus CAG-1252. Next base: position 28,690 of record DGWX01000022.1, on the reverse strand, counting down.
GCTTTTTTCGCCTTTTGCAGAGGATAGGGCGAAACGCCCATTTTCTTCGCGAGATCGGCGTCCGATTCCCCCTTTGCGAGTTTCGTATGCAGCATCAGACGGACGTAATCGGTCAATCGGGTAAAGAAAGGAGAATACTCGTAAGCGTTCCGAGCGAGCGACGACAGCACGTCGTAAGCGCCCTTATAACTTCCCTTCGCGATCGCGTCCGTAAAATCGAAAACGCGATAGGAATACGAAGGCTCGACGTACGATTCCACGAGATCGTCCGTGATCTCCCCCACGGGTACGAGCTTAATGAGTTCGTTTTTGATCCGCGTCATCGAAAGTTCGGCGTATCGCGCGAGCTTATGCGCGGCGGATTCCGTTATGCTGCCGCCCATTTCTCCCGCGAGTCGCGTCAGATAAGGAACAAGCTCTCCCTCTTGAACGATCCCGAAATCGAATTCCTTCGCCCCGGGAAGGGAACCTTCGCAGTTATATAAAATCAAAATACCCGTCGGCGAGGGATTTTTCAAGTAGGACGAAAGGATTTTTACGTCCGCTTCTTTCAGTTTGCGGTCGCGAACGACGGCGATTTTTCTTTCCGACATCATCGGGAAAGAACCCACGCCGAAGATCGCGTCGTCCACCGGTTGATCGTCCGAAAGGATCTCGGTATCCAATTCGGAAGAAAGAGCCAAGAGATCTTTATAAGCAAGCTCCGACCAATATTTATCTTCGCCCCCGATCTTATAGATCGGCGCGTATTCGCCGCGGGAAAGCGCCGCCTTAAACTCGTAATACAGCATCATTTTGCGTCGTAATCCGCCGTTGCCACGAGGGCTACGCCGCTCCCGGCAACGTTCTCCAAAACGATCTCGCCCGCTCGAACGGATGAGGAGAGACGAAACGCCGCCGCCTCTTTCAAAACTTCTTTTACGAGTTTCTTTTCAACGGGTTCCGCGGTCTTAACGCTGACCACGCCGCCCTTTTCGCCTTTGATAAGAGTCGTTACGACGCGCTTTGGGCAAACGAACTCGCTTTCCCCGTATTTTTGTCCGCGCAAACAGCTGTTCCCCGTAACCACGATCTTGCCGCTCTCTTCCGTAACGGACAGAGCGCATCCGATCGGACACATAATGCAAACGGTGTTCATACTTCCTCCAAATAAATCGAAACGTCGCCCGTCAGCGCGGTTTTATCAATTTCGATATATTGCATTTCTCCAGGCGCCATAACCGCCGTTTTCTTCCGTTTAACGATTTCGCCGCCCGAGGCGACCGCCACGGTTTTCCCTCTGTAAACTTGATCCACTCGGAAATAGACGCGAACCTTTCCCTCTCCCGCTTGGATCCGCTGCGGAAGCGCATAGCGAACACCGCGAGAGGGCGTAACGGCATATTTTTCCCCGCGGGGCAGCTTTCCGAGCGCGTAAAGCGCCGCGCTCTCTCCCGCGATCGCCGCCTCTTCGCTGACGTTATCCACGAGATCGTGAACGTGCAGAACGTTGCCCGCCGAAAAAACGCCTTCGAGAGAAGTCTCGCGTCTTTCGTCCACCACGGCGCCCTTTGTAATCGGACTGAGCTCGATCATATCGCTTACGAGATCGTTTTCGGGGATCAGTCCGACGGACAAAAGAAGCGTGTCACAAGGGATAAATTCTTCTTTTTCGAGAATGGGCGCGAGCTTTTCGTCCACCGGCGCGATATACACGCCCGTCAGGCGATCCTTCCCTTCGGCCCGGGTAACCGTCGTGGAATAACGAAGCGGGATATCAAAATCGTTCAAACACTGCACGATATTGCGTTTCAGTCCCGACGAGAACGGCATGATCTCCATAACGAGCTTGACCTTCGCGCCTTCGCTCGTCATTCGGCGCGCCATGATCAGCCCGATATCGCCGCTGCCGAGGATTACGACTTCTTTGCCCACGAGACAACCGTCGATATTGCACAAACGCTGCGCCGCGCCCGCCGTATAAATGCCGGCGGGTCTTTCGCCCGCAAGCGCGATCGCGCCGGCGCTTCTTTCGCGGCAACCCATCGCAAGAACGACCGCTTTCGCTTGTATTTCGAGAAGCCCTTCCGCAGGCGAGAGAGCGCAAATGATCTTATCTTTCGAAAGAGACAAAACCATCGTTTCCAAAAACACGGAAATGCCTGAGTCTTGCAATACCGCGTCTCGAAACCGTTTCGCGTACTCGGGTCCCGTCAGTTCTTCGCCGAAATAATGCAGCCCGAAACCACTATGTATGCATTGATTGAGGATGCCGCCGAGTTTATCGTCTCTTTCGAGAACGGCGACCGACGCTCCCTTTTTTCTTGCGGAAAGCGCGGCGGCGAGTCCCGCCGGTCCGCCTCCGATTACGACAACGTCAAAGTTCTTCATATCCGTCTTTTACCTCGTAAGGCGCGATCTCGCTTCCCTCGTCTCCTTTTCGGATCGCGGTAAGCGGCAAGTGCAATTCGCGCGACAGGATCTCCATAACGCGCGGCATACAAAATCCCCCTTGGCATCGCCCCATTCCCGCTCGAACGCGGCGCTTGACCGCGTCCACCGTACAAGCGGGGACCGGCGAATGGATCGCGGAAAGGATCTCCCCTTCCGTTACTTTCTCACAGCGACACACGATCCTGCCGAACGCGGGATCTTCCTTTGCCTTTTCTCTCGCTTCTTCGATCGAACAAGCGGAAAGCTTGAATTTTTTCGGCAAAGGCACCGTTTTTTCTTTTTTCTTAAACGCGAATTTTTTCGCCGCCCATTCGGCAACGTACTCTCCGATCGCGGGAGAGGAAGTCAGCCCGGGAGAGCAGATCCCGAGGAGCATAAAATATCCGGGGAAAGACTTGGATTCTTCGATGATAAAATCGCTTCCGACCGAAGTCCTCGTTCCCGCGTAAACGCGGATCGCGTCTCCGATCCTGACGCCGGATATGAGGCGGTTTACCCCTTCTCTTACAAGGGCAAGCCCTTCTCTCGTGACGGCGTTTCTTTCCGCTTGCGCTTCCGAAACGCGGCGCGAAGTCGGTCCGAGGATCACGTTCCCGTCCGCCGTGGGCGCAACGAGGATCCCTTTTCCCTTCTCGTCGGGCAAGGGGAAAACGACGGTGTTTACGACGCCGCTCTGCTTACTGTCCAAAATATAATAGTCACCTGCGGCGTAAACTTGCTCGACCGACATTTCTCCGATCGCTTCGTTTATTCTTTTCGCGCCCGCACCCGCCGCGTTGACAACGGCTTTCGCCGCATATTCGCCTTTGCTTGTTTTTACGATAAAGCCGGTTTCCGCCCGCTCGATCCCCTCTACTTTTTCGTTCAGTTTTACCGTAGCGCCGTTCAATACGGCGAAATCGCCCTGCGCAATGGTCAGCTTATAAGGTGACACGACGCCCGCGTCGGGCGCATAAAGGGCGCTTTGGATTTCGGGCGAAATTTTCGGTTCGAGTTCGAGGATCTTTTCGCGGGAAAGGATCTCGGCGCGAACGCCGTTCTTTTTCGCGCGATCGAGCAAAACTTCGAGTCCCGCTTCTCCCCCCCCTTTCGCCGCAACGAGCGATCCGGTTTTTCGATAGGGAACGTGAAGTTCTTCCGCGAGCGCGGGAAGCATCTTGGCGCCGAGTACGTTAAAATACGCTTTCTTCGTTCCGGGTTCGGCGTCATAACCCGCGTGTACGATGCCGCTGTTCGCGCGGCTGCTGCCCATCGAAAGATCGGAAGCTTTTTCGAGAAGAAGCGTTTTCGCCTCGTAACTCGCGAGGCTTTTCAAAACGGCGGTTCCGACAACGCCGCCGCCGATCACGATCACGTCAAACGAAGTCATACTCAATGCACGAATTTCTCCCTGTAAAGGTCAAGCGCTTCGCGAATGATCGTAAGCGCGCGATCGCGACCGAGGATCTCCATAACGGTCGTTTCTTTATGTTCGAGCTGTTTATACACGTTGAAAAAGTGCGCGATCTCCTGCACGATATGAGGCGGAAGCTCGCCGACTTCGCGATAGGTATTATAAGTGGGATCTTTGAAGGGAACGGCGATGATCTTATAGTCGAACGCGCCGCCGTCTATCATCGCCATAACGCCGATCGGGTAACATTCCACGAGGGCGAGAGGGGCGATCTGCTCGCTGCAAAGAACCAAAACGTCCAAAGGGTCTTTATCGTCCGCATACGTTAACGGAATAAACCCGTAATTCGCGGGATAATGCGTCGACGTATATAAAACGCGATCGAGGATCAGCGCGCCGGATTCTTTGTCCAGTTCGTACTTGTTTTTACTGCCTTTGCTGATCTCGATAACCGCAATAAAATCTTGCGGACTGATGCGAGAGGGGTTTATATCGCGCCATAAATTCATCGGAAAAACCTCCAAAACGTATAATGTAATATTTTAACACTTTATATATGTATTTTCAAGAGAGAATCGAAATTTATTATCCCGAAAAACCGCCGATATTCCGATCCGTTACGACTTTCCCTTCCGAACCTTTTCGAGCGCTTCCTCTTTAAGAACGACAAAAGACGCACCGCCCTTTCGAGCGGTGCGATGAAAGGATCAAAGCCGGGCGCCGGCATTTTTCAAGATGTATTTTATTTCGTTTTCGCCCCACCTTCGACCTACCGTCGATCGTATTACAAGGGGCGCGCTGCGATTTTTTCTTTCGTGCTACTGTATCCTATGCGAAAAGCGCGGGAATCGTTCCGCCTTTTCCTAAAAAACGCTTGCAATTCTCCGATTCGCTATGTTATAGTAATTAGGCAAGCCGAAGTGGTGGAATGGCAGACGCGATGGACTCAAAATCCATTGTTGGCGACAACGTGTGGGTTCAAGTCCCACCTTCGGCACCAAGAGCATTCGCAAAAGCGAATGCTTTTTTTTTTACGTGGGGCTTGAACGGGTGGGGATCGGCGGCTGAAAAACTCCGCTTGTTACGCAAGGCGCCGACAAATAACGATTCTATCAAATAAAATTATTCCTCTTCCGAGATCGCGGGGTCGCTATTCGAGGCGAACTTTGCCCTCTCGTTTTGACGATAAAAGGCGACTCCGCCGACTATGTCCAAGCAGAAAATTAAGAGGCAAATCACGGTAACAATTCGTGACTTGCTCGGCTTCTCGGACTTTTCAACGTAAACCTTTCGAAGATAATTCGCCACGTCGGCGAGAGAAGTCCCGAGCATAAAGAAATAAGTCATACATAGCGAGAGCCCGATCACAGCGGGAATGCCGAGCATCATAAAAGGATTGGAAAGCACCGCGACAATGACGAAGCACATGACGAAGTTTATCACATACCAAGGGATCAGCGCGAGTTTGACCTTCAAAACCGTTTTGCTCGGATCGGTTTCACCTTTGAAAATCGAAATTACCGCGAAAACGATGTTGGCGGCGCAAATAAGAACCACCGGCACCGTTAAGATCAGCAAAGCAAGCAAAAGCCCTTTCGCAATGGACTGATGTTCCCCGGGAAAAAGTTCTACGATGAAGAAAATATAAAGCGGAATGTGCATAAGATACATTCCGATCGCCTGCGCGATCAATGTGGCTTTATTCGCTTTCATAAATTGATTGTATCATATTCGACCGAAAAAAACAAGGTGCGCGACTATCGAGCGCACTTACGAGAGCGAATGCTTTTTATTTTTACGCAACGCTAAATGCAAAACGTTTGCTCTATTCTCAAAACGAGATTCCCTCATATAAGACGCGTAACTTATATTCGGGCAAATACGTATCCCATAAACGTAGGTTCCTATGCGCATATATGCATATGAGAGTAAAAGAGAAAAAAAGAGCCGCGGCGGAAAGCGCGCGGCAAAGTTTTAATTGAATTCTCGTTCGGAAAGGCGAAGCGCGGAAGCGATCACGTCGTCCATATCGTAATACTTATATTCGGCGAGCCTGCCGCCGAAGAGAACGGAGGGAAATTCCGCGGCTTTTTCGAGGTATTTTCGATACAGCGCTTGATTCTTTTCATCGTTGATCGGATAATAAGGCTCTTTGCCCGCGCTCCATTCTGACGGATATTCGCGGCTGATAACGGTTTTTTCCTGTTTTCCGAATTCGAAATGCTTATGCTCGATCACACGGGTATATGGAACTTCCGCCGCCGTATAATTAACGACGGCAACGGGCTGAAACTCCTTTTGATCGAGGACTTCGGTTTCGAACGTTAGGCTGCGATAAGAAAGATGTCCGAAACAAAAAGAAAAGAACTCGTCGATCGCGCCGGTGTAAAGCGTTTTCTTTGCGATATTCGGATTTTGCTTGATAAAATCAAAATAATCCACGCCGAGTTTTACGGGGACGCCGGCAAGCATTTTTTCCACCATTCGGGTATAGCCGCCTATCGGAACGCCTTGATAGCGGTCGTTAAAATAATTATTATCGAAGGTAAAGCGGAGAGGAAGTCGCGTAATAATGGAAGGCGGAAGCGCTCTGCATTCCCTGCCCCACTGCTTTTCCGTATAGCCCTTTACGAGTTTTTCATACACGTCGCGCCCGACCAGGCGGATCGCCTGCTCTTCGAGGTTCGTCGGATTCTCCGGTGCGCCTTCTCTTTGGCTTTCGATGATGGCTTTCGCTTCGTCCGCGTCTGTCACGCCCCACATTTCGCGGAACGTGTTCATATTAAAAGGCAGATGATAGATCTCTCCGCGATAATTTGCGAGAGGGGAATTGATAAAACCGTTGAAAGATGCGAATCGATTGACGAACGACCAAACTTCCTCGTTAGAAGTATGAAAAATATGCGCGCCGTATCGATGGACGGAAATCCCTTCGATCGTTTCGGTGTAGGCGTTTCCCGCGATATGCGGGCGCCTGTCGATCACGAGGACTTTCTTTCCTTTGTCCGCCGCCTGATAAGCGAAAGCGGCTCCGAAGAGCCCCGCGCCGACGACGAGATAATCGAATTCGCTCATTCCTTGTTTTCCGTTATTTTTCTCGCGAGATAGACGCCCATGACCGACGCCATCATCAAACCGCGCGTCCAGCCGGTGCTGTCGCCGAGGCAATGCAAATGACGGATCGAAGTGGAGAGATCCTCGTCCATCTTGATCTTATTGGAATAGAACTTCAATTCGGGTGAATAAAGGAGCGTTTCGTCCGAAGCGAATCCCGGAACGATGACGTCCACGCTCTTGATAAAGTTGATAATGGAAAGCATGGCGCGATAGGGCATCGCGGCGGTTATATCGCCCGCGACCGCGTCTTTTAAAGTCGGGCGAACGTTGCTGTGTTCGAGTTCGGAAGCCCAAGTACGCTTGCCGTCCAAAATATCGCCGTAGCGCTGAACGAGCATTTTGCCGTTTCCGAGCATATTCGTCAGCTCGCCCACCTTTTTCGCGTACTCGATCGGTTGATTGAAAGGTTGGGTAAAGTTATGCGAGCAAAGGATCGCGAGATTGGTGTTCTCGGATTTAAGTTCTTTATAAGAATGTCCGTTTACAACGGCGAGATTTTCGTCGTAATTCTCTTGGCTGACGAAGCCGCCGGGGTTTTGGCAGAAGGTTCGAACTTTATTTTTAAACGGCTTGGGGTGTCCGATCAATTTCGCCTCGTACAAAACGTTGTTGATCTCTTCCATAACCTCGTTTCGAACTTCGACGCGCACGCCGATATCCACCGTTCCGGGTTGGTGCAGGATCCCGTGTTTGGCACACATCACTTCCAGCCAAAGCGCGCCGCGGCGACCGGTACAAACGATAACTTCCTTCGCGGTAACTTCTTCGATCCCGTCCTTAAAACGAACGAGCGCGCCTTTACATACCTCGTTCTCGATAATAAGATCGGTACACTCGGTATTAAAGAACATCTCCACGCCTGCGTCCAAAAGGTATTTTTCGATGTCGTAATAGATCTGCTGAGCCTTTTCCGTTCCCATATGGCGGATCGGGCAATCCACGAGTTTCAATCCCGCTTGGATCGCCTTTTTACGGATCGCTTTGATCTCTTCCGGATGCTCCACGCCTTCTATCTTTTTATCCGCGCCGAAATCGAGATAGATCTTATCCGTGTACTCGATCAAATTTTGCACGGTCTCAAAGCCGATCAATTCGGGAAGATCGCCCCCCACGTCCGCCGAGAGGGAAAGTTTGCCGTCCGAGAAAGCGCCCGCGCCCGAGAAGCCGGTCGTGATCGCGCAATTTTTGCAATTCATGCATTTGCCCGTTTTGGCTTTGGGGCAAGCGCGTTTCTCGATCGCGGCGCCTTTTTCGATAAAAGTGATCTTTTCTTTCGATCCGCGGCGCAAAAGTTCAAGGGCGGTAAAGATGCCGGCGGGACCGGCTCCGATAATCAAATAATCCGTTTTCATTTTTCTTCCTCAGCGGTTTTTCTATGCGCTCGAACGAGGCGGCGTAATACGCCGATCGTCTTATTCGCACAACACTTTTCTATCATACACCAAACGAAGATGAAATTACAACACAAATCTTTTTTTATTGATTGAAATAAATAAAAACGTATCGCCGCATTTCGCGCGTTTTTTCGTCAACTTCCGTTTTTTTCCGGCATATACAATGATATGACGATCGGGGTTATGGACAGCGGGATCGGCGGGCTGAACGTTCTCGCCGCGCTTATTGAGCGAAAATGCGCAAGCGAATACATTTACTTTTCGGACGGGATCCATCTCCCGTACGGGGATAAGACGAGAGAAGAAGTTCGCGCGATCGCTCTTTCGGGGGCGGAAACTCTGAGAAAAAGAGGCGCGAACGTCGTGGTTTTCGGCTGCAACACGCTCTCGGTCTGCGCGCTGGACGCGGTCAGAAAGAGTTTTTCGGGCCCTGTATTCGGGCTACTGCCTCGCCCCGAACTTTCTATGGGCAAAACCCTTTTGATGACCACGCCTACGACCGCTCTCTATCTTCCGCGCCTCGGGACGGAGATCTCTCTTCTGACCCCTCCGCTCCTCGCCTCTTTGATCGACCGACACTACCCTTCCTCGGAGCCGATCGAGCGCTATCTCTCCCCCTTCTTAACGCCCTACGCGGACGCGAAAACCGTGTATCTCGGGTGTTCGCATTACGCCTTTGCGAAATCGGTCGTAAAAAAGGCGATCCCGAACGCGAAGATCACGGACGGAACGGCTCCGCTCGCCGATCTGATCCACGCGGTTTTACCCGAAGAGAAAGTAAAAAGTCAAAACGTCGAGTTTATTTTCAGCGGCGCTAACGAAAAATACCGTTACGCCTCGATCCTCTCCTCTCTTTTATAAAAACGCCCGTTCGATCGCGCGCGATAACGCTTCCGCAAAGAGCGGAACGATCAGATCGATTTCTTTCGGAGTGACGACGAGAGAAGAAGGCAGCGAGGAACAGAGTTCGGCGTGACACAGCAAAGGAACTCCGATGGATAGAACGGGAACTCCGATCGTATTTTCGGATAAAACTTCCCTTCTGTTTCCGACGCCGCCTCCGGGGGCGATCCCCGCGTTCGTCAATTGCAGCGCGCGGCAAAGCCGCTCCGACCTTCTCGTGGCGAGCGTATCTACCGCGAGAACGAGATCGGGGTTGGTTTCGCCTTTTACCCCGCGAACGACTTCCGCGCTCTCGATCCCCGTCAGTCCGAACACGGAAGGGGTCAAGGAAAGAATTTCCACCTTTCCGTTTTTCCTTGCGCCGAGTTTTTTGATCGTTTCGCTCCCGAGCGAATCCACGACCGTAAGAGGATTCCCAAGTCCTACGGCGAGGATCCTTTTCGGAGAGGCTTTTCCTTTCAAAAGCGTCTTGATCGAAAGAGCCGCACATTGAGAAACTTCTTCCGAAAGTTCGGATTTTTCGAGAATATTCCCTTTAAGGAGAAGGGTATGATAAACCCCCTTTTCCCGCTCTTTTCCTTTTTCGCCGAAGTTTTCCTCCGCCGAAAAAGCGCGAAGAAGAACGCGCTTCCCGACTCTCTTTTCTTTTTCCGCTCCGCTGAGGCGGAGGCTTTCCGCGCTTTCAAGCGCAAGTTCTTCGAAGAATTCCATAAAATTAGACTGCGTGAAATATAAAATATTATTAAAAACGATTGCAAACGCCGCCGCCGCTATGCTAAAATACATATTACGTTATCAATAAATAAGAGGCGCCGCGTGCGCCGAAAGGAGAAAAAATGCCTAACATCAAATCCCAAAAGAAGCGCGTTCTTATCACCAAAGAAGAGTACCTTCGCAACAAGTCCATTCGTTCGGAAGTCAAAACCGCGATCAAGAAATTCAACGCGGCTATCGCCGAGAAAGACGTCCAAAAAGCGGAAGCCCTTCTTCCCGTTACCGTTTCCGTTATCAATAAAGCCAAGAGCGACGGCGTTTATCATATCAACACCGCTTCCCGCAAAATCGCATCTCTCAATAAGTCGCTGAACTCCATAAAGGCGTAATATATGCCCGGAGTTAAAATCAACACGAAAGAGGACGCGTTTCGCCTTTTCGACGAAGCCTTAAAGGCTCTGATCGGCAGTAATTTCATTATTACGCAAAAGCCGATAACCGACCTCTTACGTTGTTTGGTTTTCAGCGATAAACTGCGCGCGTTCGTTTCCGAATGCGTAAAGGGAGTGGATTACGAGGACGAGCTTAAAAAAGCCGTCACCGAAACCGACACGGGTTATTTGTTCACCCTTCCCAAAAGCAACAAAAGGATCATTGCGCTGGTGACCGGGCTCCTCTCCGACTTCGACAAAGGAGAAAGGAGCTTCACCGGCTTTCTTCGGGAATTTTACCCGGCAAGCGACAACAACGCCAAATACAAAATGTTTTGCGACAGCGTCCTTCTTCCCTATCACGCCGCTTTTCGTCAATCCTTTTTATACGATATCGACTCGGCGGAAGGCGCGTTGGAGCAAGATAAAGTCGCGGCGATTACGGACGGCGTTCTCGAACAGGCCGCCGCAATTTTAATGTCGCTTCGGACGGTTTTCCAAGGCGACAACAAAATCTCTTCCAAAAAACGGGAAGATCTTTTGATTCTTTCGGACGGCGTTTATTACGCGCTCGAAAAAGGAGATCCGCGCCTTGTCAAAGCGGTTTGGACGGGGCTGAAGATCGCCCTTTCCGGCAACAAAAAGGCGGAGCGCAAGTTCTCCGACCTGACGGAATTTCTCGCGCTTTACGCGCTCCTTTGAAAATAGGTTTTTATGGCAAGCGATTCCACCCTTATCAAGCTCATATTGCTGTACGTGATGGACAAGATGGAAGTTCCTCTCGAAGAGGACAATCTTACCGATCTTTGCACGTCCGATCACGCCTGGATGAACTATATGGACTGTAAGGACGCGATCTGCGATTTAGACGAAGTCGGTTTTTTGCATAAGAGGGTCGTTCAAAACAAAACGATCTATAACATTACGCCGGACGGAAGAATGTGTCTTGCGAACTTTTACACCCGCATTCCCATCTCTCTCCGAGAAGAGATCAACCAGTTCATCAAATCGCACAGAATGGATTATCGCCGCCGCCAAGAATACGTCAGCGACTATTTCAAAAATAAAGACGGCACTTACACCGTCCTTTTGAAAATTCTGAAAATGGGGAGCGAACTTCCGCTCGTAGAACTGAAAATGGTTGTGGAAAGCCGCGAAAACGCCGCGTTTATCCATAAAAATTGGCAAAGTCGCGCAGGCGCCGTGTACGGCGCGTTATGCGACAATCTTCTGGACGGCTGATCGCCGTTCTTTTTTTTCTGCTTTTTTATCGCCCCGTGGATCCGAAGCCGCCTTCTCCTCTTTCCGTTTCGCCAAGATCGTTCGACTCGAAAAAATCGGCTTTCAAATAGGGCGCGATGACGATTTGCGCAACGCGCTCTCCGTTCTCGATCGTTTGCTCTTTGTCCGATTGGTTATACAAAGAGACCATGATCTCGCCCCGATAATCCGAATCGATAACGCCGACTTTATTCGCGGGAGCAAGCCCTTTCTTCGTTGCCAACCCGCTACGCGCATATACGAGCCCTACGTATCCTTCCGGGATCTCCATTCGGATCCCCGTATGAATAAGAACGGTTTCTCCCTTTCCGATCCGGATCTCCTTTTCGCTTAAACACGCGTAAAGATCGGCGCCCGCGGCGCCCGCGGAACCGTAAGTCGGAACGCGCGCGTTATCATTTGTCTTCTTGATCGCGATTTTCATCTTTCACCTCTTTTCCGAACAGCCGTTCGGTGATCGCGCTTTTCAGCGCGTCCACACCGTCGCCGAATTTTGCGCTGATATACGTTTTTCCGTCTTCTTTTGCCGCCTTATCCGCTTTGTTATACACCGTAATCATCGGAACACTTTCCGCCCCGATCTCTCGAACGACCTCGTTTACCGTTTCGATCTGCTCTTGCATTTCGGGAGAAGACGCGTCCACGACGTGAACGAGAAGATCGGCGAAACGGACTTCGTCCAAAGTGGACTTAAACGCTTCCACGAACGTATGCGGCAACGAGCGGATAAATCCGACCGTATCCGTCAAAACGAAACTGCCCCGCTCCGTCCAAACGCTGCGGCTGACGCTGTCAAGCGTTGCGAAAAGCTTGTTCTCCGCAAGGACGGACGAGCGAGCGATCGCGTTCATCAAAGTGCTTTTCCCGGCGTTCGTATATCCCAAGATCGTTACGCTTTTTACACCGGTCTGCTTTCTTCTTTTGCGGCGGATATCTCTACCCTCTTCGAGGGTTTTGAGTTTTTCGGAGAGTTCCGAAATGCGCCGACGGATATGCCTCCGATCAATTTCGAGCTTGGTTTCGCCCGAACCTCCCATCGCGTAAAGCCCACCGCGCTGACGGCTCATCGCTTCCCCTTGCCCGACAAGGAGCGGAAGCGCGTATTTCAGTCGCGCGAGTTCCACTTGCAACCTGCCTTCGGCGCTCGTCGCGTGCTTTTCGAAAATTTCGAGGATCAAAGTCCCTCGATCGATGACCTTTTTATTCAGCCGCTCGGAAATAGCGGCGTGCTGAACGGCGTTCAAGGGTGCGTCGAAAATCACGATCGCAGCTCCTTTGACCTGCGCTTCCATCGCGATCTCGTCTATCTTCCCGCTTCCGACGAAAAATACGGAATCCGCCGCGCTTCGTTTTTGACTGACCGAACCGACAGGGTCATAATTCGCGGTTTCGGCAAGCCTCTTCAATTCGTATAGTGATTCCTCATCCCCCATACCGACGAGAAGACAACGGTTGTTGTTCCGATCCGTTTCCACGCTCGATTCTTTTTTTCCCACTCGATCGGATTCGACGATTCGGGAGAGCAAGGAAGCGTGATCGAGCGAAGAAAGATCGCAATCCGCTATCGTTACGCCCGTTCGCCCGAGATAGGCGACCTGCATCTTTTTCGCGCCTTGATTCGATACGCCCACCGCCGCCACGCAATCGAATTTCATCTCTTTGAGTGCGGAAAGATCCGCAGCGGATAGGCGGGAAACGCCGTTCGGATGGGTGTGGATCACGCGGATCTTGGAAAGAGAGTTTTCCCCTCTGCGCTTGCCGAGCGGCAAAACTTCCACTTGGATGCTGCTTCCGATCGCGATCGCTTCGACCCTTCCCGAGCGAGAAATATAAACGGATATCTCCCGCCCCGTGCTTTTCGTAAAATCGGCGATCAAAGAAAGAGTTTCCTCGCTGACGAAGGAAGTCTTATCCGTAAATCCGATATGCTTTTCCAAGCTCCAAAGGAGCGCGCGTTTTACGCCTGACACGTTTCCGTAAATCATACTTTTATTATAGTATTTCTTTCCTTATTTATCAAGTCAAATATGAAAGCGCATAAAGGGAAAAGAGAGAGCATAAGCTATACTACTTTCAAAACGGGAGAAATATATGAAAAGAAAAATTTGTATCTTTATCGCATCTTTTTTAACCATAATCTTCCTTTTCGCCTTCGCTTCTTGCGGAAAAAAGAATGCGACGCCGAAAAAACAAGGGCTTGAAAAACTCGTCAGCACTTATCACGACGCGGTGTACGTCGGTGCAAACGAAGATTTCAACGTTCATTTTGCGACGGGCGAAGCGGAAAAGCTCATCGTAGTGGACGGGAAAGTCGGCGAGCTGACGCGCTTCGCGACGCTGACCGTTACCCCCTTGACTTCTTCGCTTTTTAACAACACGTATTCCTACGTCCTCACGGGAGAATCGGGCGAAAAAACGGGCGATCTTATAAAAGACGTCATCGGCGCCACCTTTACGGCGGAAGTGGAAGGAGCGGACGGGATCGGAAAGATCACGGAAGTCAAAATCGTGGCGAAAGATATAATGGAAAGCGTCGTTCCCCTTACGAACAAACTGGAAGGCGCTATGGATTGGAAAGCGATCCTGAAGGTTGCGGAAGCGGAGCTTAAAGAGGCGATCGAAGAAGAAAGCGATACGGGTGCCCTGCCGCGCGAGATCTATATCAAACTCGTAAACGCGATGGCGGAAGGCGACGCTCCTTACTATTACTACGTCTCCTTTATCAAATCCCCCGCGGAATATTGGGCGCTCCTCTTGGATCCCGTTACGGGAGAAGTGATCAGCAAAAAAGTTTAATACGAAATCCTTTTTCGGGCGGCGCTTTTATCGGCGCCGCTTTTTTTATAAAACGATCATCGCGGTTATCAAAGCCCCTGCGAATGCGAGAAAAAACAACAAACCTTTGAATAGATAGAAAACGAGTTCTTTCATAAAAATAGTTTGTTTTTGCTTTCCTTTTTCATACGAATGAAAATCTCGCTTTCGAAAAAAATAAAAAAATCGTTGACAGCTTATGCGATCGGTGTTATGATTCTACTAACCTATTCGAAAGATTAGTAAATCAATCACGTTTTTCTTTGGGCAGGTAAATGATCCGACCGGTGGTAATGCTGCGATAGAGCAGACGAGTCCAACAGCCCCAACAGCCGATGCGGTGAGATCCCGCAACCGCCAGTAAAGTCTGAATGGGAAAGAAATGCGCCGTCTTTTTGCGTATTTTTTTCATCCCCTTTGCCTAAGAGAAAGCAAGGGGGTTTTTATTTTCCCCCGAGGAGAAAAAAAATGAAACGCTTTTCAGCAAAATCCATTGCCGTGTACGCGCTCCTGACCGCCCTCGTTGCGGCCGCGACTTTCGCCGTAAAGATCCCGACGCTCGCCACCGAAGGATACGCAAACCTCGGGGATACGGTTATTCTTTTCGCGGGGATCGCCTTCGGACCTCTCGCCGGTTTTCTTTCGGGCGGGATCGGAAGCGCCCTTTCCGATCTTCTCGGAGGCTACGCGCATTGGGTTCTTCCGACGTTTATCATCAAAGGAGCGGAAGGAGCGCTTGCCGGCGTTTTGTTTTTCCTTATCAAAAAAACAAAACTCAATCGCTTTGCAAACGCAGCTTTTTCTTCCCTGCCCTCCGCGATCCTTATGATCGCAGGGTATTTCGTTGCTTCCACGATCATGAAAGGCAGCGCCGCCGTCGCTCTTCTCAGCGTTCCCGCGAACTGCGTGCAAGGTTCGCTCGGGGTCACGGTTTGTATGTTCTTATTGTTCGCGACCTCGAAAATCAAGGATTTTTCCCGCGTGGTCGGTCCGAATGCCTTTTACGATTATCCGGAAAAAGATCGAAAAGCGGACGAGGATCCCGAATAACGGAAACGACGCGCTGCCTCTCGATCAAAAAAAACGCCCGTTCGGGCGTTTTTTGAATGGCTCTTTGATTTATCCGCGAACGACGTCCGTAACGGTTTTGATCTGCGCGAGTTTATTTTTTACGGCGGTCAGTTCTTCTCGATCCGCAAGCTCAACGGTTACGTCGATCTTAACGTTTTTGTCCTTATCCACCGTCGCGTTGATCTGCGAAAGTTCCACTCCCATTCCGAGGAACAACTCGGTCACGCGGTTGATCGCGGCGGTACTCGTGGCAAACACGGTCAAAGAAGCGGAGAATTTTCCCGCGGCAACGCCGCTCCATTCCGCTTTGATCAAGCGATCCTGTTCGAGAGCCAAAACGTTCTCGCAATCGGCGCGGTGGACGTTGATCCCCCTGCCGCGCGTAACGTAGCCGATGATCTTATCCCCGGGAAGCGGATTGCAACACTTACACATATGGACCTGCATTCCGTCTTCTCCATCGATCAAAACGCTGCTTTCGTTCGACGTTTTCTTTCGCTCGTGCGGGATCGCCGCGCCCGCTTCTTGCGGAACGGTTTGCAAATAGCGATGAACGAGCTTGTCAATGATCTGCTTGGTTTTCAACTCTCCGTAGCCGACCGCGGCAAGGACGTCTTCCGCCGAAGAAAAGGATTGCTTTTCGGCAGTTTCGAGGATCCAAGCGTCCACCATCAATTCTTTAGCCGTATATCCCGCTTTTTTGCAGGCGGCAATGAGCATATCCCGCCCGATCCGAACGTTTTCATCGCGCATCGTGCGCTTAAAATACTGGCGGATCTTCGCTTTGGTGGAAGAAGATTGAACGAAGCGCATCCAATCGCGGGAAGGTTTCGCGTTCGGTCCCGTTATGATCTCCACGATGTCTCCCGTTTTCAGCCTTGTGGACAGAGGAACGATCTTCATATTGATCTTTCCGCCCACGCACTTGTTCCCGACGTCCGAATGGATCGCGTAAGCAAAATCCACCACGGTGGAACCCACGGGCAAATTCTTAATATCGCCTTGCGGCGTAAACACGAAGACTTCGTCGTTAAACATTTCCGTCTTCAACGCGTTTATATATTCTTTGCTATCCTCCACGTCGCCCTCGTGGAGCGCCATGACTTCGCGGATCCATTTGATCTTTTCGTCCAGCGTGCGATCGGTTTTTCCGTCCTTGTACTTCCAATGCGCCGCGATACCGTACTCGGCGAGACGGTGCATCTCTTTGGTTCGAATTTGCACTTCGAAAGGCGCTCCGAAGGAATTCAAAACCGTAGTATGAAGGGATTGATACATATTCGCTTTCGGCATCGCGATATAATCTTTGAACCTACCGGGAAGCGGCGTCCAAAGGGAATGAACGACGCCGAGAACGTTATAACAATCCTTAACGGTATCCACGATGATGCGGATCGCAATGAGGTCGTAGATCTGGTCTATCGAAGAGTTTTGGCGCAACATTTTGCGATAAATACTGTAAAAATGCTTTGCCCTACCGTTGATCTCGTATTTCAATCCGATCTCGTCCAGCTTGGCTTTCAACTCTTCCGTTACGGATAAAACGAATTTTTCTCTTTCCTCTTTTTTGGAAGAGATCAGATCCACGAGTTCGTAATACTCTTTGGGATAGAGATATCGCATGGACAAGTCTTCCAGTTCGCCTTTGACCTGACTCATTCCGAGGCGGGCGGCAAGGGGCGCGTAGATCTCCATCGTTTCTTTCGCGATCGCCTTTTGCGCGTCTTCCGGCTTAAAGGCAAGGGAACGCATATTATGCAGTCGATCCGCGAATTTAATGATGATAACGCGAACGTCCTTCGCCATCGCAAGGAGCATTTTTCTGAGGTTTTCCGCCTGCGCTTGCTCTTTGCTCTTAAATTGCAGTTTGTTTAATTTGGTTACTCCCTCTACGAGGGTCGAAACGCCCTCTCCGAATTTTTCCGCGAGATCTTCGCGAGTGAAACGAGTGTCTTCGATCACGTCGTGTAAAAAACCGGCGGCAACGGACTCCGCGTCCATTCCGAGATCGATCAAAATATTCGCCACGTGGCAAGGGTGAACGAAATAAGGCTCGCCCGAGAGGCGAAGCTGCCCTTCGTGAGCGGATTTTGCGAAATCGAGCGCGGAAAGAATAAGCGAACACCCGGGTTCGGGATAACTCTTTTTGATCTTTTCTTTGAGTTCGTTTTCGTCCAAAATCACTTTTTTCATACTGCTTTTCGTTTCTATTATAACACTCTTTTATCAGAAGAAAAGAGATATTTCCATTAAGAAGGCACTTTTCTTATTTCCTCTTATATCGAACGACGGAAAGGAACGCGCCCGTTCCGATCAACACGCCGCCCGCGATCGCGCCCGAAAGGACAACGGAGAAAAAGGGAACGATCGTTCTTCCCTTTTCCGCCCCTGCGATCGATAAAACGAACAATACGGCGAACACGAGAAGCGCCGAGATAGCGAACAAGGAAGATAGGATCCATAATAGTTTTTCTTTCTTTTCTCTATTCGACATTCTTTTCCACCTCCGGGATCTCGTCTTCCGATGAATACCCTTCCGCTCCGAGAGAAAGAAGGGGCAACAGATATTCCTCAATTTCGTTTGCCGTACTTTCATTCCCCGAAGCGATCGCGTCCGCCTTCTGCGATTCGAATTGATACGCCGTATAAATAGCGCCGGCGCGAAGCGCGCGATAGCCGTTTTCCGCTATGATCGCGCCGCTCGTTTTTTCTTTTCCCTCTTCGCTTTTTACGAACGCGTTATCGCTCAAACTGATCGTGTAATTGGTAAAAAAACCTCCGCGAAGATACGTCGCGCCGCAAATCGCGCCCGAGATCACCGTTTCGGAATATGCTTCGCAAGAAGCGGTATAAACGGACGTTTCCACGCCGCCGGCGTTATATCCCGCGATTCCGCCCGCGAAAGAATAGAGACTTTCCCCTTCGCTTTCCGCTTTTACTTTTTCCGTCTGACGGCAAGAAGTAATGCGCGCGCCCTGACTGTTATTTGCCGCGATGCCGCCCGCGTAAGCGTTATGCGAAACGCTCTTTGCAAGGACCTCTCCCGCGCTTGAAGAATTTTCGATAACGCCGTATTTGCCGTAAGAGGAGTTATATCCGTTTATGGTGGCGACGCCGCCTGAAAAAGAATGTCCTCCCTCGGCGACGGACGAAACGACGCCCTCGTTTTTACACTCCGTAACGCTTCCCACGTTTACGCAAACGATCCCCGCCGCATAAGCGGACGCAGGGCTTTCCCCTTCGGCAAGCGCGGGCGCGCTCAGTTTCGCTTCGATTTTCCCTGCGTTTTCCGCGCGATAGATCGCGCCCAAGTTTTCCACGGCGATCCCCGCGACGTTCGGCGTCCAACCCGAGAGAGAGGAGGCTTCCGCGAGAGAAAGATTGACATAGCAATCGGAGATCGTTCCCACGCTGTCGTTCGATCCCGCAATACCGCCGAGATCGACGTTCTCGCCTTTGATCTCTCCTTCCGCACGGCAATTATGGATCGTTCCGGAATTGCTTCCGCACACGCTACCGAAGTAACAATTTCCGCCGCCCTCTCCTCCGACAGACAGAGTTAAGAACAGATAGGAAGATTCGATAATACCCGCGTTCTCATTTACGAGTGCGCCTTGATATTCCTCTTTTTTCCCGATCGAGAGAGACTCCGCCGTGATCGAGACGTCCGAGATCGTTCCTTCGTTCTTCCCGATCACCCCGCTCCCTTCATAAGAGGGTAAAAGATAGAAATTAACGTTTCGGATCTTTCCCGAAAAGGTCTTAAAAAGCGGCGCGGAAAGGCGGATCGTATTCCCGTTTCCGTCTATTTCGGAAGAAGAGGTCTCGATCGTTTCGCTTAAAGTAATCGTTCGCTCCAATCGAACGGAAGCTCCGCTCGAAAGCGCGGCGGCAAGTTCTTTTCCGTTTCGGACTTTATAAGGGATTTTCCCGCCCGTTCCGAAAAAAGCGCCGATAAAAGCGGTCAACGCGATCGTAAAGACGCCGAGGACGAAAAAAATCAGGGATAGTCTTTCCGTCCGCCTCCGCCCCGCAAAAGAGAGCGGTTCGGGAGGAAGGATCAGCTCTTTTCCCTTTACGACGACGTTTTTCCCGAGGCGCGTATAATAAATCCTATTAACGGACGCAAGATAAGCCTCGGCGCGCGGATAGCGCGCGAAAAGGTTTTTCAGTTTCTTATTCTCTCCGAGTACGGCAAGCATTTCGAGAGGCGAAACCGTTTTGTCTATAAAAAAGCGCGCGGTTTTTCCCGCTTTTTTGATGAAAAGCGCGTCCGCGGGAGAATAGGAAGGAAGCAAAACGCGGCCTCTTTCCTTGATCATTTTATCCTCGTACGCTTTTACGATGCGCTTTGCACCGAAGAGATAGCAAAGAGAAAGAATGGGGAAACGGCCGAACAAAAAGGAAAAAGTCTCCTCTCCCACAAGAGAGGAAAATGCCTTAACGTCATCCTTTTCCACTGCTTCCGCTATTTTCCTTTCGTTTCTTTCCATCATTATTTTTTTCGTTTAACGCCTCTTTCCGCCGCCCACTTATCCATTATATCGAAGATATATTCTTCGTTTACGCTTTCTTTTTCCGTGATCTTTCTGAGCAGTTCGGAAGTAGCCGTATAAGAAGACGCCAAGCGATCCAAACTCTCGTTTTCTTTCTTTACCCCTTCTTCGAGCGCGACAAAGGAATCTTTAATGGAATTCAGCTTGTCGCTATTGTCCGATAAGGATTGAGAAACGTCCTTATTGATAAATTCGGCAACGCGCGTAACGCCCGCATTATAGTTCGCGACCGTTCGTTCGAGTTCCTTCAAATTATAATTCTTTCTCTTTTCTTCCAAGGTGGATTCGAGCTTCCCGATCTGCGCTTCCGCCTCGTTTTCGAGCTCGGAAAGACTTTCGAGCGTCCTCTCGAGGCGAGAAAGAGTAGAAGAGAGCTTCTCCGCTTCCGCGGCGTATCTTTCGCTTCGGGAAAGAAAAGCGTCTATTTCTTTCGAGAGGCTTTGCGCTTTCTCCGCTTCGCCGCTCAGCGTCTTATAGATCCGATCGAGATTCCCGGTAACGTCCCCTTCGAAAGCTTGCGACAATCTTCCGATATCCCCTTTGAGGGAATCGTACGTATCCGCAAATTCGCGAAGATTCTCTGTGATCGGGGTCAAAAGATCGCGATATTCCTTAAACGATTCGATGAGATCTTTAACGTCTTGCATGTTTTTGCTCCTTCTTTTTATCAAATTTCAGAGAGTTCGAAAGGCTCCGATGCGTTTCTTTCATATAGTGAAGATCCTTTTCGAGAACGGAAGAAAAGATCCTTATTGCCGCCGCGCTGTCTTTCAGTTTGTCGTAATGTCGGAGAATGCGATAATCCAGCTTTTCGCTGTCGCCCTCGTCTATCGCGGAAACGAGATCGAGCAGTTCTTTTTCTCCTCCGATCTCAAAAGTTTCCTTCGCCTCTTTTACATAGCCTTTTTCCCAAAAGGCAAGTCCGCCGCCCGCAAAGTCTCCGCGGGAAATAAAGTCGCGCCAAACGGTGATCTCCGCGATTGCTTTTTCCCTTTCCGAGTCGTTTACGAGGGAAGACGCGGCAACGAGGGCGTTTTCATACTGCCCGAGTTTTTTGAATTCGTCCGCGCGGCGCAGCAGTTCTTCCTGACGAACGAGGGTATCCCCCACCGTTTCTTTGATCTTGCGCACCGCTTCCCGATCCGTTATCCGCTCGAAATTCTTTCTGAAAAAATCGGAAAAAAGAGGAACTTCCTCTTCTTCCGCCACAAAAAGATGGCGACGCGCGCGCGACACGCCTACGTAAAACAAATTGAAATAATAGCGATACACGCTGTTCTCGTCCGCCGTTTTTCGATCGATCTCGGTTCGAGAGAGTTTTTCGAATTTATCTTTATTCGAAGAAAGGACGTTATAGAGAACGACGGTATCCCTTTCAAGCCCTTTGATCTCGGATACGGTCAGGATCTCTTTTAAGGGGAGAAGCGCGCGCAGTTTTTCTTTTTCCGATTGCGTGGAAACGACGATGGTAAAATTGTCCGTTTTTTCCTTCGCGATGAGCGAGGCGAATTTCCCCGTTTCGAACAGCACGGCGAAAGAGCCTTCTTCGGATGAGACCGCGCTTGCGTTTAGCACGAATCCGTGATAGCCGAAAACCGAACGATTGAGGTCGGACAGTGCGCCCACGATGCGGGCGATCTCACGACTGTTTCGATAATTATAGCGAAGTTCCGCAACGTCCGTTACGTCCTTTTTATACAAAAGGTCTTTGAGGCGGGCAAAGGAAAAGTACGCCGGATTGACCATCTGCGACGCGTCGCCCACGCAAAACAACTTGATCGCCGCTTTCCTTAAAAAAGACAGCTGGATCTCGGTCAGATCCTGAACTTCGTCCACGACGGCGAGAGAATAGCTCGGAAACAAAAGATCGTCGCGGAGTTTTTCCGCGGCAACGTTCAGATCCACCGCGCCCGTCGCATCGAGATAGCGGCGATACTCTTCCGAAAGATCGAACACGAATGCGGATTCTTCCTTGGAAAAAGATCCTCGCCTTTCCTCGATATAGTCTGCTTTTTTCCCTCGATAGTTCTTTCCGAAGATGAATCCGTATATTTCCTTATACAGCATTTCGTCCGAGAGGGAGATCTTTTTATATCGGTTCAAAAGATTGTAATTTTTAAGTTCTTTCAAGAAGGAAACAAACGTTCTTTCGCTCGCGAAAACCGTTTCTCCGAAAGAAGCGCGATAAAGATCTTCGAGCAAAAGATAATCCACCTTATTTTCCAAATAATCGATCATGGATTCGAGGCGAGGGAGCGCCTCGGCAAGGGAGGAAACGGGAACGCCGAGAAGAGAAGAAAATGCCACGCTTTCTTCCGCCCCCCTCTCCGCTCTTCCTTCTTTTACCGCGATCGCGATCGCCTTTAAGGCGGAAAGATAATCCTCTATCTTTTTCTTAACGTCTAAAAGAAGTCCGCGCGAAAAGGTCGTGTATAAAGTTTTCCCGCCGTAATCCATTGCGGCGGCAAACAGGATCTTTTCAATGCAAAGGTTTGTTTTCCCGCTCCCCGCAATCCCCTGAACGAGTACGTTTTTTCCTTCGATCGAAAAAAGCGCGCGCTGGTTTTCATCGGGAAGAGGAAGATCGAAGCGAGGAGAAAACGCGCGATACAGTTTATCCGTTTCAATAGACTCGTTCGCGATCCTTTCCGCTTGAAATTCCGAAACGAGTTTCAATCTCGGGTCGTCCGACGCCGTAACGGGATAGGATAAAAAGCGATAAAAAACGATCGCCGCGCCGCCCGAACGAGAAAAGGAAGGATAAAAACGCGCGATCAATTTGGTTTTTCCGGAAGAAAAAGCAAACGTTCCCTCGCGAAAACCTTTTTTGAGAGCGGCAAAAGAAAGAGCCGTTAACGTTTCGTTTACGCCGGAAAGACGGCTCGTCGCAAGCGAAAACTTCTCCGTTTTGAACACGGAATACTCGGTTAAATAGATCTCGCCGAGGCGCAATACCGTTTTTTCGAAAAAATCGCTTGCCATACGTTTAGTATTCCGAAAGGAAGAAAAAGTACGCTAAGACAGAGAACGAAGGCGGGCAACCGTCTCGTCGATCCATCGGATCTGGAATTCGTAATAAGCGATGGAATAGTTCGTGGAATACAGCCAATAGGCGGGTTTCGCCGCACTCTCTTCCACCCTTCCGATCTCCGCAACCTGCGCTTTGACCTCTTCCATTTGCTCTTCGCAAAGCTTTCGATAGTTTTCGAGCAGTTTGATCGCGTGTTCCCGATCCACCAAAGAAGAGAAAAAGAGCTTCATCAACAACGGATTGCGAACCACGCCGAGTTCTTCGGCGCTGTCGTCTTTCAAATAGCGAATAAGTTCCGCGTTTCCTTCCTTCGTGATCGCGTAAACCCTTTTATTCGGACGCGCGTCCTGCTCCACTTTGGAAGACGCGACCCAGCCGATCTCTTCCATTTTGTCGAGTTCGCGATAGATCTGGCTTTGATTCGCGACCCAAAAATAGCTCAGCGATTCCTGAAAGAGTTTAGAAAGATCGTATCCGGAAGACTTGCGAAGCGTCAGCAAGCCCAATAATCCGTGTTTCAATGACATATCGACACCTTATCCTTATATCGTAAGTAGGTTTATTATATTACACAAGTTAGTATTCGTCAACGTCTTTTCCAACTTTTGGATGTCGGAAGGAAGGTAAAACGATTTTATAATGAATGGTGGTACTTATGAAAAAAATACTTCGCGATTCGGCTGTTTACATAGCTCTTTTCGTCTTCCTCTTTCTCTTTGCGTCCTGCGGCGGAGCGCGTTTTGAAAAAGAGACGGAAGATGGGTTTTCCGACATAGTGGATCCGCCGCCCCTTTCGGAAGAGGTGCAGCTCAAAGAGGAAGAAACTGAAGCGCCTTCTTTTTCTCCCTACTCTTATGCGTATCCCTCTTCCGATACGGCGCCGTACGACGCGATCGTTTCGACCGCTTCTTTGAACGTACGCAAAGGAGCGGGAACAAGTTTCGCTCCTCTTTTCACCCTCCCTGCAGGACAAAGCCTTCCCTATCTTTGGGAGGAAGGCGCCTGGTTCGCGGTCTGGACGGGCGAACGAGTAGGCTACGTCTCCCGATCGTACGCGTTTCAAACCGAAACAAACCGCGCCCTTGAGCGAGTAATCGAAGCGGGACTCGCCTTTCTCGGAACGCCTTACGAATGGGGCGCGCCGCGCGTTCTTACGGACAAAGGCAAAATCAATCCCTATTTTACGGGCACTTCCTTCGATTGTTCCTCTTTCGTTCAATATTGTTTTTACGCGGGTTGCGGCGTTAAACTCGGAACGTATACGGGTAGCCAAGCCGACCACACGGTGGGCAAAAGAATCACGCGCTATTCCGACCTTAAACGCGGCGATATTTATTTTACGGGAAGCGGTTCGATTTCACACGTCGTTCTATATCTCGGCGGAGGATATCTTCTTCAATGTTACAGTGCAAACGGAGGACCCGTTTCTCTGACGAAAGACGACAGATGGAAAGGAAAATTCATCTCCGGAAGACGCGTTGATCTCTCCGTCGTCGATCAGTACGCATGAAACA
>DGWX01000022.1:0-3921 GCA_002395405.1 Christensenella sp. UBA4247 | reverse complement strand
TTTTTTACTTTGATCCGTTACACGTTTTTCCTCGACGCCAAAAAGGACTTGGTTTTTTCGCTCTTGGGGCGCTTGAAAACTTCTTCCGGATTTCCCTCTTCTTCGATCACGCCGTTCGCCATAAAGATCACCTTATCCGCGACGTCTTCCGCAAACTCCATTTCGTGCGTTACGACGATCATCGTCGTGTCGGTGTTTTTCAATTCGCGAATGACCTTTAATACTTCGCCCGTCAGCTCGGGATCAAGCGCGCTCGTCGGTTCGTCAAAGCAAAGAATATCGGGGTTCATAATAAGGGCGCGCGCGATCGCGACTCTCTGCTGCTGCCCGCCCGAAAGTTCGCAAGGATAGCTGTTTTTCTTATCGAGAAGCCCCACTCTTTCCAGCGTTGCCGCCGCCTTTTCCTTGATCTCCGCAAGACACGAATAATCGAGCGAGGTCTTTTCTTTCAATTCGAGTTCGATCGCTTGCTTTTCTTCCTCGGTTTTCGCCTTTTTCAGCTTGGCTTTCGCTGCCCTTTCCGCTCTCTTCGCTTGCCTGACTTCTTTTTTGAATTGAAGGGTCGGCGCAAGCAAAAGATTGTCCATGACCGACTTATGCGGAAACAAATTGAAACTTTGAAAAACAAGTCCGAAATGCAGCCTCTTGCGGCGCAACTGTTTATCGCTATTTTTAAGTTTCTTCTTGGCTTGGCGCTCGGAAGCGCCGTCATAGAGGACTTCTCCGTTTACGGAGATCGTTCCTTCATCTGCGAATTCGAGAAAATTCAAACAACGAAGAAGGGTCGTTTTGCCGCTGCCCGACGAACCGATGATCGCTACGACTTCGCCCTTCTCAACGGAAAAACCGATTCCTTTCAAAACCTCCGTTTGTCCGAAATTCTTTTTGATCCCTTTTACTTCGAGAATCGCCATATCGCCCCTCCTACACCTTGTAATAGTTCAGCTTTCTCTCCACGTAGCCGAACAGAAGCGTCAGCACGCCGTTGAACACGAGATAGAACGCGCCGGCGTAAAAGAGCGGCCACATCAAGGCTTTCAGAGAAAGAATGGTTTCCGCCGCGAAAATGATGTCGATGACCGAGATCACGCGCGCGAGCGACGTATCTTTTACGAGGGTAATGATCTCGTTGCTCATCGGAGGAATGATCCGCTTGATGACCTGCGGCAAAACAACGTGGAAAAAGGTTTGACCTTTGCTCATTCCGAGAACCGCCGCCGCCTCGTATTGCCCCTTGCTGATGCTCTCGATCCCGCCTCTGAATATTTCGGAGAAGTAGCAGGCGTAATTGATAACGAACGCGATCAACGCGGCGATAAAGCGACCGTTTTCAAGGGTCGCGAAGATCGGCGAATCGAAAAGCATTCCCGGAACGTAAAACACAACGAAGAGTTGCAACATCAGCGGCGTTCCGCGAATGATCCATACGAACGCGCGCGTTACATAGCGCAAAGGCTTAAAGCGCGTTGTGGAACCGAAGCAAATGATCAGCCCGAGCGGAAGCGCGAACAGGATCGTCAATATAAATAAAAGGCAGGTAGTTCCGAACCCGCTCAACAATTGTTTGGTAACCTCGATAAAACTCACGTATATCCCCTTTTTCGCCGAATCGGCAAAAACTCTTTCGTAAACAAAATCGCGGAACGGATTTCTCCGCTCCGCTTTTTTTGATTACGGTTTTCTTATTTCGTTATGAGCTGACCCGCCACGCCGTACTTCTCGGCAAGCGTTTGCAAAGTTCCGTCCGCCAAAAGTTCGTCGATCACGGCGTTTACTTTCTCCGCCATATCGCTGCCCTTTCTGAAACCGATCGCATATTCTTCCGATTCGAGTTCGATCGCCGTTGCGATTTGGAGATCGGCGTAATCGCCCTTGCCGACCATACTGTTCGCGAGAATGACGTCCACTACCGCGAAGTCCGCGTTTCCGCTTTTAACTTCGGTCAAGCCGTTTACCTGCGCGGTGACGGGAGTAACGGAAGAGGTAAGCTCGTTCGCCGCGCTCTCACCCGCGCTGCCGGCTTCCGCAACCGCTCTTTTACCGCTGCAATCTTCCTTGCTCGCAAAAGACGCCGCATTTTGCGATTTGATAACGACGCACTGCGTGTTGTTCAAATAGCTCTTGCTGAACGTAATGTTCGCTTTTCTTTCCTCATTAACGGTGAACCCGTTCCAAATGCAATCGATATATTTCGCATTGAGTTCGATCTCTTTGCTACTCCATTTGATGACTTGGAAATTCGCTTTGATGCCGAGCTTTGCGCAAACCGCTTCCGCAAATTCGGTATCGAACCCGGTCATTTCGCCGTCTTCATCGGCGTAATTCATCGGTTCGTAAAGCGTAATGCCGCAAACGAGCGTTCCTTTGTCCATAATGTATTCCGCGTCGGTCTTCTTCTCTTTGCAAGCAGCAAGCGCCGCGATACAGGTCGCAACGAGCGCAAGGACCAAAACGATGGAAACGATTCTTTTTTTCATATTGATGATTCTCCTTATTTATCGGTATGGCGCTATTATAGCACGGAGAAAGATGCTTGTAAAGCGATTTAGCGCATTAAAGTGAAAAATTTATTTTTCGTCTGTTTTTGCGGGAAAATCGATCGTTTTCTTTCTTTTTTCCGGCAAATTGAGAACAACGATCGCACCGAGAACGAGCAAAATGCCGATGATTTTAAGCGCGCCGTGCGCTTCGCCGTAAAAGCAAATCCCAACGAGGCTCGCCACGAGCGGCTCGACCGCCACGAGGATCGCCGCGCGCGATGGTTCGAGATTTTTCAGACCTTGCGTATAAAAGAAATACGGCGCCGCGGTCGAGACGAGCGCAATGCCGAGAACCCAAATCCATAAAGTCGGCGCCGCGGAAAGAACGGTAAAAGTCTCTTTTACGTTCGAAAACGGCAGCGACGCAGCAAAGGCGAACAAGAAAGTGTACGTCGTTACGGTAAGCGTGTCGTATCGACGAAGAGCGAAGGTCCCGAAAATACTGTACAGCGCATAAAACAAGCCGGACGCCAGCCCCGCCAAAAGTACGATCGCGCGAAGATGCGCGCCCGACCCTAAAACGCCCGAAACGAGCAAGCAACCGGCAAACGTCATTAAAAGCGAAAGGATCTTTTGCAAACGGATCTTTTCTTTAAATAATAAAATCGAAAAAATCATAACGAAAATCGGCGACGTGTATAAAAGAACGACCGCGATCGAAGCCTCGGAATGAATGATCGTGTAGAAATAACAAACGTTAAAAAGAACGACGCTGACGACTCCCGTTCCGATAAACATCCAAACGTCTTTCAGGCGGAATTTCATTTTGGATGGCGAAACCGAAAGCGTTACGATCAAGAAAACGGGCGCCGCTATCAAAAGGCGCACAAAGCAAATCTGCATCGCGTTCAGCCCCGCGGCGGATAGCGGGCGAATGAACACACTGATCACTCCCCAAAGCACGCCGGACAGTAACACGAATAATAAAGAAAGCGTTTGCTTGCTATTTGATTTCATATCTCATATTATAAACGCGCGCACGCTAAACTTCAATTTTTTTACTCGAATCATTGCTATTTTTTTTCCCGTGTGGTAATATATCCCCCGTAAGTAACAAGCTGCTTACCCTTCTCTGCGCTTCCGTAGTTAAATGGATATAACAAACCCCTCCTAAGGGTTAGTTGTGGGTTCGATTCCCGCCGGGAGTACCAAAAAAGCGACCTGCATAGGTCGTTTTTTTGTGGACGAGTGGCGGGAATCGAATAGGGAGCCACTTGCAAGAGCAAGTGCTTTGCGATAAGCAAAGTGAAAGTGCTTTGATGCACTTTCAGCGGGTAGGACCGCAACAAGCGGGGATTCCCGCCGGGAGTACCAGAAAAGACTCATCTTTTGTCTACCAAAAGATGAGTCTTTTCAACTAAATCCGTCCTTGCGGACGGGT
>DGWX01000074.1 GCA_002395405.1 Christensenella sp. UBA4247 | reverse complement strand
CAGCGTTTTCAGAAGAGCGTTGAATGCGGCGGTCGAAAGTTGGTGTACTTCATCGATGATATAAACTTTGTATTTGCAATCGATCGGCGCGTAACGAACGCTGTCTCGGATCGCGCGCGCGTCCTCCACGGAATTGTTTGACGCCGCGTCTATCTCAACAACGTCTAAACTCGTTCCGGAAAGCAGTTTTTTACACGCTTCGCATTCACCGCAAGGCGACCCGTTTTTAGGAGAAAGACAGTTAATTGCGCGAGCAAAGATGCGAGCGACCGAAGTTTTACCCGTTCCGCGAGTCCCGGTTAAAAGGTAAGCGTGAGCAACGTTCCCCGTTCGGATTTGGTTAACGAGAGTCGTCGTTATATGGTCCTGTCCGATCACTTTTTCGAAGGTATCGGGTCTGTATTTTCGATACAAAGATTGATACATAGATTTTCCCCGTAATAAATTATACTATATTTTTATAAATGAAGCAAACTTTTTGTTTTTATATTATGATCCGACATTTTTGAAATTTGAAAGAAGAGAATCTACTGTTGCAATCGATACTTTCATCGATTATAATAAATTATATGAATCAAAATGCAAATAAAGTTTTTTACGAAATACACGTTCCTACCTTTTACGATTCGGACGCGGACGGAGTGGGCGATCTTCTCGGAATTGTAGAAAAACTGCCCTACATTGCTTCGCTCGGTGTGGACGCGATCTGCCTAACTTCCTTTTTGGAAACCACAAACGCGAATACCTTTTACGAAGTAAGCGATTATTGCAGGGTCAATCCGCAAATCGGAGAATCGGAAGACCTGGTCGAACTTCTTTCCAAAGCGCACGAGTTGGGGCTTAGCGTATTTCTTTCTTTTCCTGTTTCCTGTACGTCAGACGGCCATAATTGGTTTGAAAAAGGAAAATCCGCGACGAGTTCCTATCGGCAGTATTACGTTCGATCGAGCGGAAAAGGAAAAAGCGGATCCAATCCGCCGGATAAAATCAAAAATCGTTTAGGTGAATCGCGTTGGGCGGAAGACGGAATCGGAGGTTTTTATAGAAATACCTTCGGGATATCCTCTCCCGATTTGGATCTGAACGATCCGCTTGTCAGAAAAGAATTCTGCCAAATAGCGCTGTATTGGAAAAAATTCGGCGCGGATGGGCTGGTTCTATCCTCGCTTGATTTTTCTATTGAAAAAATCGCGATCAAAGCGGGAAAAATGCTTTATAATCCAAGCGCGTCGCTCTATTCGGAAGGAAAAGAAAATTACACCCTTCTTAAAGAAATCAGAGAAAGCGTCGGAGAAGACTTCTATATCGCGCTCCGAGGCGGCAAAGCGGATGAAATCGCTGCATGTTACCTTACGAAAGGTAAAAATCCTCCCGTAAACGCCGTCTTCTTTTCCGATATGACCGAACATTCTCTTTTCCCTGTCGAGAAATCGGTTTCACTGAAAAAAATCGTTAAACAATACGCGAACGCATTGTCTTCTGCATTATTCGAGAACCGTATCATTTCCTTGGAAGACCCGATGCACGCTCGATTTCTTTCCTCTTTTGATGGGTTTGATTCGGAAGAAAAGTATTATTATGCGGCAAAAACGCTTGCCGCTATGTTGCTTTCCGCCCCGGGCTTCGTTTGGCTATTCCAAGGCGAAGAGATCGCGATGAGCAACCTCGTTTTCAGGCAATCGGTTTTGCCGAGCGAAAAAGCGAATCCCGAAGATCTTGATCTCAAACCCGATTACGTACCGGAAAAAAGCGATCCGTTTCAATGGGATAACAAACGACACGCCGGCTTTACCGAAGCTGATTTTCCGATCACGCCCGTTTGCGATAATTACGTTAAGATCAACGCTACGATCCAAGAAAACGATCCGCAAAGCGTTTTGAACTTTTACAAAAAAATGATCGAATACAGAAAAGCGGAGCCCTGCCTTTCCTTGGGAGATTTTCACGCCTATACCAAGGGAAATCCTTTGATCTCCGCTTTTACCCGTTCCGAAGGCGATGATTCCATTTTGGTGATCGCGTCGCTTTCCGATGAAAACGTCAATTACACCTTGCCCGAAGAGATCGCCAAACGAGGCGGGAAATGCGAATTCGGCAATTATAAACTTTGCAGTAAATTTTTACACGAAACGGTTGGGCTCCGCCCTTTTGAAACGAGGATCTACAAATTAAATCCTTTGAAAAAAATGATCTCCGATCATTAAACTTTGGTTCTTGCCTTAAAGATCAAACTGATCAAAAAGCCGAATAAGATCGCGGCGGAAAGTCCCGCCGCAGCGGCTTGCATTCCTCCCGTCAGCGCCCCGATCAAACCGAATTTTTGAACCCCTTCGATGGCGCCTTTCGCAAGAGTCGATCCGAATCCGACGATCGGGATCGTAATACCCGCCCCCGCAAAATCTTTTACGAAATCGAATACTTTTATCGCCTCCAAAACAACCCCGATGAGAAGAAAGGTAACGAGGATCTTCGAAGAGGTCATTTTGGTCAAATTGATCAAGATCTGACCGATCAAACAAACGAGACCTCCTACTGCGAAAACCTTTAAATAAGTTACGATCATACGTCCTCCTCTCTTTCAAAAGAAATCGCGTTCGCGATCCCCGGAATCGTTTCTCCTTGAAGCGACGATACCTTAGACAAAAGAGCTCCTGTCGGAACAAGTAACATCTTTTTGATCGCGCCGACTTTTAAGTGATGCATAAAATACGAGTTGAAAACGACGCTGCTGCACCCTGCGCCGCTTCCCCCTTGCGGGCACCGTTGCTTTTTATCGAAAATCATTTGACCGCAATCTTTGTGGACGCCCGCGGCGTTGATCCCTTCGCTTTCAAGCAACTTTAAAAACAGTTTGCTTCCGTATATCCCAAGGTCGCCCGTTACGATATAATCGTAATAATCCGCGCTTCTTCCCGTATCTTTTAAGTGTTGCGATACGGTTTTTGCTGCGGCGGGAGCCATTGCGGCGCCCATGTTGTTTGCGTCTGAAATTCCGAAATCTATGACCTTCCCGATCGTTGCGCTCTCCACGAATACCTTTCCTCCTGTCTTTCCGAGAAGCGTACAGCCGCTCCCCGTCACCGTCCATTGCGAGGTCGGAGTCATTTGCGTTCCGAGTTCCAAAGGATATCGATATTGACGCTCTGCGGTCGAAAAGTGACTGCTCGTTGAACATGCCGCATAAGAAACGTACCCTCCGTCTATCAAACTCGCGCCGACGATAAGAGCTTGTCCGAAGGTGGAACAAGCGCTGTACATTCCGATAAAAGGAACGTCAAGTTCTCTGGCGGAAAAAGAGGAAGTAATAATTTGATTCAGTAGATCCCCGCCGATATTAACGTCGATATCTTTCGGGGTCAACCCTGCCTCGATGATCGCTCCGGAAATCGCGCTCATATGCAACTTGCATTCGGCTTTCTCAAAAGATTTCTGCCCGAAATCGTCCTTACGGATCCTTTTATGAAAATACGGATCCAAGGGACCTGCCGCTTCTTTCGGCCCGACGATACTGTAACCCGATACTACGCGCGGTTTATTCAAAAATCGAATGGTTTGTTCTCCGTAATTCATTTTATCAATCCTATGATCCAATAGACGATTCCGACGCCGACGGAAGACGTGACGCCGCTTACGATGATCGGCCCCGCAATAACGAACATTTTACACATGACCCCAAAGACCATTCCTTCCGACCTGAATTCCATTGCGGGAGATACGACGGAATTGGCAAAACCGGTAATCGGAATGATCGATCCGGCTCCGGCGTGTTTTCCTATATTGTCGTAAATCCCGATTCCCGTTAAAAAAGCGCCGATAAAGATCATTACCGTAGAAGTAAACTGCGAAGTCAATTTTTCGCTTGCCGTCGGAACGCATAGTTTAAAAACGTCCGAGACTGCCTGCCCGATACAGCAAATAAATCCGCCGACGAGAAACGCGCAAACGAGCGTTGACCATTCTTTGCTCTTCGGCGCCATCTTTTTATCCAGTTCCACGTATTCCGTTCTACTTAACATTTCTCTCCCTCTCCGCATTCGATGATCGATAGTAACTTTCCTTTTCGTCGAAATTTTTCGGCGCAAGATGATTCGGTGCAATATTCTTTCCGCTTTGGTTATTCATAAGTGAAGTATTCGCGAATTTACACCGTATTATACAAGAAATTATTCGATTATAAAACAGTTTTTCGACATTTTATTATTAAAAGCGCGTTAATTTATAATTATTTTCCATAAACAAACAGAACAATAAAGGTAAAATCGAAGAACGGAGGCTTATATGAAATTTCAAACAAATATATTAAACGGGAAAATGACCGTCGCCCTGTCGGGAGATTTAGATGAAAAGAGCGCGAGAGAGACAAGGGATTATCTCGATAAAAATATTCGCCAATACGATTTTCATACACTCATTTTAGATATGGATCAAGTGGATTTTATGGACAGCACAGGGATTGGCGTCTTACTCGGCCGATATAAGAAAATCAAATCGATCGGTGCCGAACTTTGCGTTATGAACGTACATGCTCAAATGGATAAAGTATTCAGGGTCAGCGGATTATATCAAATTATCAAGGTGGTGTAAGAGAAATGAAAGTGACAAACAACGTAAAAATGATTTTACCTGCTAAAACCGGAAACGAGGGATTCGCAAGAGCGAGCGTGGCTGCATTTTGCGCACCTCTTTCCCCTTCTCTCGAAGAAATAAACGATATTAAAACAGCCGTGTCGGAAGCGGTAACAAACGCAATCGTTCACGCCTATCCGGACGCCACCGGCGAAATAACGATCGACGTCACTACATACGACGACAACGTGGTATCTATTTCCGTTGCGGATGAAGGCACCGGGATCCGGAACGCAGACGAAGCCAGAAAACCTTTTTTCAGTACAAAGTCTCACGAAGAGCACAGCGGAATGGGCTTTACGATC
>DGWX01000041.1 GCA_002395405.1 Christensenella sp. UBA4247 | reverse complement strand
GTTACCCCCTTAAATTGCGCAAGTCTTTTACTCTCGCCGCCTTACCTTCGAAACGTTTCAACGTGTTCGGCGATTCGAGGCTGATTTTGGCGTCCAATCCCAAAACGACGCGCAATTTCGATTTGATTTTGTTTTCGATTTCTTTGAGTTCTTTATAGTTATCCGTTGCCTTTTTGAGTTCGACTCGGATTTCAAGCTTATCCGTATGACCTTCGCGCGTTACGACGATCTCATAATGCGGGCCGATACCGTCCGTATGGAGCAAAACTTCTTCGATTTGGCTCGGGAACACGTTTACGCCCTTGATCTTCAACATATCGTCCGTTCTTCCGTCCAGATTTTCCATGCGGCAAGTCGTTCTGCCGCAACGGCAAGGTTCGTACGTCAAACGGGTAACGTCCTTCGTACGATAGCGGATCAAAGGAAGCGCTTCTTTTTTAATACAAGTTACGACGAGCTCGCCCTTTTCCCCTTCGGGAAGGACTTCGCCCGTTACGCTGTCGATGATTTCGGGGATAAAGAAGTCCTCGTTTATATGCATACCGGCAAGTTCCGCGCATTCTCCCGAAACGCCGGGACCCATCAATTCGCTCATTCCGTAATTGCTGGTCACGAGGCAATCGTCGCCCCACACTTTATGCATCTCTTCGCGCATTGCGTCCGTCAAAAGTTCGCTTCCGACAAGCGCGATCCTGACTTTCAGATCCTTTTTGATGTCCACTCCCATTTCGGTTGCGACTTCGGCTAAGCGAAGCGCGTAAGAAGGCGTCGCGACGAGCAGGGTCGTTTCGAAATCCTTCATATACATGATTTGCTTTTCGCTGTTCCCCGTGGAGGAAGGAACGATGGTCGCGCCGATGTTTTCAAGCCCGTAATGCAAACCGAGCGCACCGGTAAACATCCCGTATCCGAAGCAAATCTGCGCCATATCGTTTTCCGTGGCGCCGCCCATCGCCGCGATACGGGAAACACACTCCGTCCAAGTTGCGAGATCGTTCTTCGTATAACCGACGACGGTGGGTTTTCCCGTCGTTCCCGACGAGGCGTGTATCCTGACGAGGTCCTTTCTCGGAACGGCGAAAAGCCCGAACGGATAGTTATCGCGCAAGTCGGCTTTCGTCGTAAAGGGCAATTTCGCAAGATCGCGAAGCGTTTTGATATCTTCGGGTTTTACGCCCGCTTCGTCCATTTTTTTGCGATAGGGTAAAACCTTTTCATAAACTCTATGGACGGTTTCTTGCAATCTTTCAAGCTGGATCTTTTCAATTTCGCTTCTCGGAAGCGTTTCGTTTTTAGACCAAATCATTTCTTTCTCCTGTATTACATCGCATTACGCGATTTCGTTTTCGATTTTTTTGTCAAAAGCCTCTCGGATCCGCTCCTCGGGAAGCGGCCTGGTAAACAAACTGACGAGGAAGGTGGACAGCATCGAGTACGCCATACAAATAACGCCGATCATAGGCGAAGAGCCGATGCCCTGCTGGATCGCCTTTCCGAGTGAACCCGACCATTCGAGCTTATCGTAACCGATGATAACGATCAAAGTCGCCGTCAAAACGAGACTTCCGATAATAGACGTCCAAGCGGCGGTCTTGGTCGTTTTTTTCCAAACGACGCCGAGAACGTACGGCCCGATGAAGCAGCCCGCGAGCGTTCCCCAAGAAAGTCCCATCATATACGCGATCGCGGTCAAATTGAACTTTGCGTTCAGATACGCAAGTACCGTGGAGATCACGACGAACACGAGCGCAAGAAAACGCATCATCGTCGTAACGCGCTTATCCGACGCGTTTTTATTCACGCTTCCTTTATATATATCGATGGTAACGACGGACGAAGAGGCAAGTGAAACGGACGCCAAAGTGGACATCGAAGCGGCAAGAACGAGAACGGCGATCAAGCCGAGCAGCCCGTTCGGCAAAGTATCTTTTACCATATACGGGATCAAATTATCCGTCGTTCCTCCGACGGAATCAAGGTTCGTATAAAAGCGCGTGGACAATGCGCCGATGAAATAAGCGCCGAAACCGATCACGAGGGAAAAGATCGTGCTGACGATCGTTCCTTGCGAAATCGCTTTTTTATCGCGCACGGTATAGTACTTATGAATGGTTTGCGGCAGCGCCCAAACGCCGAAAGAGGTCAAAAGGATCAGGAACACGAGAGACATCGGTCTGTCATACAAAAACCGCGCGCCCGACGTTCCGCCGATAAAAAGCCCCATCTCGTTTTGCGAAAGCGCTTTCAAACCCTCGCCCCAATTGACTTTCGGACTTGCGAGGAAAAAGAACACCATAACCGTTACGCCGACGAACATAATGATCCCTTGAACGAAGTCGGTCAGAGAGGTCGCGATATAACCGCCGAAGAAGAGATACAGCGCGGTAACGCCGGCGAGGACGAGCATAACGACCCACCCCGGGATGCCGAACACGATGGAGAACAAATTTCCGAGACCGTTATACACGGAAGCCGCGTAAGGGATCAAAAACACGAACACGATGATGGCGGAAACAAGTTTCATCTTTTCGCTGCCGTAACGCTTGGAGAAAAAATCAGGCATCGTTTTCGCGTCCAAACGGACGGTCATGTTTTTGGTCTTGCGCGCGAGAACTTTCCAAGCAAGCAAAGAACCGATGATCGCGTTTCCGATCCCGATCCAAACGGCGGCAAGCCCGAAGCCGAAACCGAATTTACCGGCGTATCCGATAAAGATGACCGCGGAAAAATAGGTCGTACCGTATGCAAAGGCGCTCATCCAACCGTTTAACCCCTTGCTTCCGGCGAGCAAGTAATCCTTTACCGTTTTGGCTTTGTTACGAGTATAAAGCGCGATAAATACCATTCCGATCAAATACAAAATGATGACTGCGGCATCGATCCAAATCATAACGTTTCCCCCGGTCCTCTTATTCCGCCGCGTAACATAAAGAAAGATCCTTTATAAACGCAACTTTTTCTATTATATACCTTCGCGCGCGCGTTTGTAAATAATTAAATTTATAAATAAACGTTAAATCGACAAAGCAAATTTAAGATTGCGCTTTCCGGGAAAAAAGGTTATACTGAACGTATGCTGAAAATCAAGGTCGTCGCCGTGGGCGATATGAAAGAAAAATACTTCCGCGACGCCGCGGACGAGTACAAAAAGAGACTCGGCAAATGGGCAAAAGTGGAGGAAGAGGAAATCAAAGAAGCGTCTCTTCTTTCCGATCCCGTAAAAAAAGCGGAAGCGGAAGGCAAGGAGATCTTAAAAAAACTGAAAGGACGCGTTTTTCTTCTCGATTGCCGCGGTAATAAAGTTTCAAGCGAACAATTTGCGGAAAGAATAGAAAAAGCGGTTCTCGGCGGAGAGGGCGAGCTGACCTTCGTCATCGGCGGAAGCAACGGCGTCAGCCCCGCGGTCAAGGAAGCGGCAAGCGAGATCTTGTCTTTCGGAGATATAACCCTTCCCCACCGCCTGTTCCGCGTCGTCCTCTTCGAACAGATCTACCGCGCGGAAACGATCATAAACGGAATTTCTTATCATAAATAGAGGTGCAAAATGAACGAAAGAGAGTTATATAGGATCGCCGAATTTCAAGACGAAGACGCGATACATTACGAAGATTACGAATTGTCCGATCTTTTGAAGGATTTCGAGGGAAACGACGCAAAAAAATTCAAAGAGAAGTACGGCGAGTTCTATGACGACATCAAATTCAAAGAAAAGGATTGGTGGTAAAATGAAAAAGCCCCATAAGGAGAACGTCATCGCTTGGGTACTTCTCGTTCTTTCCATCGCCGCGGCAGCGGGGTTTGCTTACGCTATTACTCTCGTTGCGTCGCCCATCAAAGTTACCGTAAACAGCGAGTCCTTTACGTTGCACTGCCTCTATCACGAAGAAACCGTTTCCTACTCCGAGATCGAAACGCTGATCCTTTCCGCGGATTACACCGCGAAACGCGTTAAAGGAAGAGGCGGTCAAGCGAAAAATTTCGGGGTATATGAAAACGAATCGCTCGGCAGACATTATCGCCTGACTTATACGGAGAACGCGCGCAATTATATTATTTGCGTAAAAAAAGACGGATCCGCTACCGTTTTCAATCAAAAAACGCAGGAAAAAACAGAATCCCTATTCGCAAAGATCCAAGAAAAGATCGGCTGAACTTAAAAAGGGACTTGATCGATCAAGTCCCTCTTTCTTTGCCTTTTCAAGCGTCAAAATGCAAGCGCCTGTTTTCAATCCGCGAAAAGCGGCGTGGAGAGATAGCGATCTCCCGTATCGGGCAATAACACGACGATGGTCTTCCCTTCGTTTTCGGGGCGCTTCGCGATCTCGATCGCGGCAAACGCCGCCGCTCCGGAAGATATTCCGACCAAAACGCCTTCTTTCCTTCCGATGAGTTTTCCGGTCGAAAATGCGTCTTCGTTTGAAACGGGAAGGATCTCGTCGTACACTTTCGTGTTCAATACGTCGGGAACGAAGCCCGCGCCGATCCCCTGAATTTTATGCGCTCCCGCGACGCCCGTTGAAAGCACCGCGCTCGAAAGCGGCTCAACCGCCACAATCTTTACGCTCGATTTTTTGCTTTTCAGATATTCGCCGACGCCCGTTACCGTTCCGCCCGTTCCGACTCCCGCAACGAAGAAATCCACCGTTCCGTCCGTATCCTCGAAAATTTCGGGGCCCGTCGTTTCAAAATGCGCTTTGGGGTTCGCGGGATTGACGAACTGCCCGGGGATAAACGCGTTCGGGATCTCCTGCGCGAGTTCCTCGGCTTTTGCAATCGCGCCTTTCATGCCTTTCGCGCCTTCCGTTAAAACGAGT
This sequence comes from Christensenella sp. UBA4247, assembly GCA_002395405.1. Taxonomy (GTDB): domain Bacteria; phylum Bacillota; class Clostridia; order Christensenellales; family CAG-1252; genus CAG-1252. The sequence continues at coordinate 14,725 of DGWX01000041.1, read as the reverse complement.
TCCGCGCCGTACGCTTTCATCAGTTGCCTGCGCTCGACGGACATCGTTTCGGGCATTACGATGATGATCCTGTAACCTTTCGCCGCCGCGATGGAAGCAAGTCCGATGCCGGTATTGCCGGAAGTAGGCTCGATGATCACCGAACCTTCTTTCAGCTTTCCGCTTTTTTCCGCATCCTCGATCATCGCTTTTGCGATACGATCTTTGACCGATCCCGCGGGATTGAAGTATTCGAGTTTCGCGAGCAATTTCGCTTTTAATCCGAGTTCTTTTTCGATATTTTTCAGTTCGAGAAGAGGCGTCTTCCCTACGAGTTGTTCAGCCGAAGTATAGATCTTTGCCATTTTTATATCCTCCGATTTTTTTATTATATCATTTTTTTGCGATCGCGGCAAATCCCTGTTCGAGATCCCCGATAATATCGCTTATATGCTCCGTTCCGATCGATAAACGGACGGTATTGGGTTTGATTCCCGCCGCGAGAAGTTCCTCCTCCGAAAGTTGCGAATGGGTCGTGGACGCGGGATGGATCACAAGTGACTTAACGTCCGCCACGTTTGCGAGAAGAGAGAATAGTTTCAAACTCTCGGTAAATTTTTTCGCGTCTTCCGCGCTTCCTTTTATTTCAAAGGTAAAAATCGAAGCAGCCCCGTTCGGGAAATAGCGGTCGTACAGTTCTTTTTGCTTTCCTTCGGCGAGCGACGGATGATTGACCCTTTCCACCTGCGGATGGTTTTTCAGAAAGTCAACCACCTTCAACGCGTTCTCAACGTGTCTCTCAACGCGCAGCGACAGAGTTTCCAATCCCTGCAAAAGCAAGAAGGAATTGAAGGGGGAGATCGTTGCTCCCTGATCGCGCATTAAAGTCGTGCGAAGCTTCAAAATATAAGCAAGATTGCCGCATGCTTTTGTAAAAACAACGCCGTGATAGGAAGGGTTCGGGCGAGAAAGCCCCGGGAATTTATCGTTTTGCGCCCAATTGAATTTGCCCGAATCGATCACGACGCCGCCCATCACCGTTCCGTGACCGCCGATAAACTTGGTCGCGGAATGGACAACGACGTCCGCGCCGCGTTCGATGGGGCGCAGTAAATAGGGCGTGGCAAACGTGTTATCCACGATCAGAGGGATCCCGTTTTCGTGAGCGACGGCGGAGATCGCTTCGATATCGATCACGTCCGAATTCGGATTGCCGAGCGTTTCCGCATATAAAAGTTTGGTGTTCGGGCGGATCGCCTTGCGGAAATTCTCGGGATCGGAAGGATCCACGAAGGAAACCGAAAGCCCCTGCTCGCGCAGCGTGTTCGAAAATAAATTGTACGTTCCGCCGTATAGATTGGTGGAAGAAACGATATGGTCGCCCGCCGTGGCGATATTTTGGATCGCGTACGAGATCGCCGCCGAACCGGAAGCCGTGCTGAGCGCCGCGGCACCTCCTTCGAGAGCCGCGATGCGTTTTTCAAACACATCGCTCGTAGGATTCATCAACCTCGTATAAATATTTCCGCCTTCGCTGAGCCCGAAGCGACCCGCCGCCGTAGCGGAATCTTTAAATACGTACGAAGTCGTCGCATAGATCGGAACGGCGCGCGCGTCCGTTGCGGGATCGGGGGTCTCCTGCCCCACGTGTACTTGTAATGTTTCGAATTTATAATTTGCCATAATTAAACTCCTTTTTCATATTGATCGATTATTTCGCTTGGATTCCTGTATCAAGCGAGGCATTCGACCGAATCGGAAGTTTTGGCGAACGAGCCGCACGAGAAGTTCCGTCATTGATTTTGTTCTCCTTTTACCTACCTGCCCGATAGGTTAATATGATTATAGCATCGTCGTTTGTGTCTGTCAACAAAAATCAACCTGTTTTTTTTAATTATTTATTGACCGACGAAAAACATTGAACGTAAACGAATGCTTCCCTTTTTTTGTTTTATATGTTATAATCAATTGACGAATCCTATGAAAGAGGCGCAAAAAGAGAAAAAAGTCAGAACGACTGCGACGAAGCGTTTATTCCGTTTCGTTGATAAAGCGTTTTATAAATCGCAAAATCCGCCCCGCGAAACGGCGGAAGTTCTTTCGCGTTTAACCGTTTTTCGCGACATAACGCCCTCCCCCCTTTTCCCCGACGCTCGATTGGATCTTCTTTTCAGAGATCGCGCGCCCGGAGACAAGTATCCCGTTATATTTCATATCCACGGAGGAGGATTTTCCGCAGGGGACAAATCTTGCCGAAACTTTTATTGCGCAAAGCTCGCGCTCTTAACGGGAGCCGCCGTTATCAACGTCAATCATCCTTTGGGGCCGGAAGAAACGGGACCGATCCCGCTTCGATCGCTCGTTCAAACGGTGAATTGGGTCAAAGAAAACGCCGAAAAGTATTCATTCGATCTGAATAAAGCGCTCGTTACGGGCGACAGTTCCGGCGCCTACTACGCCGCTATGCTTTCAGCGATCCCGTCCAGCGAAAAATTACAAAGCATTTACGGAGAAATGAAGATGCGCTTCGGCGCCGCGGTATTTAACTGCGGGATCTTCGATCTCGTTTATTCGATCAAACATCCTTTACCCTTCGGAATTACGCGCGGCGTCAGCTTGGACATAACGGGATTGAAGCCGAAAAAAGCGCTCGAATGGGAATATATGCCTTATGCCTGCCCCGTTCGCCTCGTAACGCCTGAGTTCCCGCGATCCCTCGTTATTTACTCGAAAAAAGATTTCTTCGCAAAAGGGCAAGCGGAAGCCTTTTTGGAAGAGCTTCGATCGAACGGCGTTTATGCGGAAGAATTCCACAGCACTAAATTTTTAGACAATCACGCCTTTTCCATCAACTTAAAAAACCGCGTAGCCGAAGACGCGCGCGAAAAAGCCTTTTCCTTTATCAATTCTTTTTTTAACGGGAACGAATAACTCGATCCGGGCAAGATCGCGCTGCGCCAAAGTTTGAAATTCAAATCATAAACCGAGTTTCGATTCGGACGAAAAAACATAAAAAAAAGCGCGCGACGCTTCGCTTTAAGCGAAACCGTCGCGCGCTTTTTTCAAAATCGATAACGATCAATCTCTATGGCTGATCGTGTACATATGCAAGCGTTCTTTCGTTCTGTTTACGTTTTCGGTTTGATCGCGCTTGACGCCGTTTCTGTTTACGTAGATATTGCCGTCCGCAACGTACATCGTATAGCGATAGCCCACGTCGTACATAACGCCCTCTTCTTCCCTTTCGGCGGTCAGCTGGAACTCAGCGTACAAAATTTCTCCGTCGAATTCGTATACTGCGAAAACCATTGTGGTATAGGCGCTCATAACGTTTGTTGCAAAATCGTCGTCAACGTAAACGCCCGCCAAAACGGAAGCGAATCCGTCGGTTTCCGTTCCGTACTCGTCTTCCACGAGCGTGGAGTACGGCATAGCCGCAGACGGATCGAGATGGCGATCCAACACGTAATTTACGGCGCTCTTTTCAAGGCCACCCGCGGCGACCATCGCCTTGATCTCGTCAAAATCGCATTCGCGTTTGTTCGCGGTCAAAGTTTCTTCTTCTTTATACCCGCATACGCACTCGCGATAACGATGACCCTGCGTTACGCCCGCAATGATTCCCACTTCGGGGGAATAACTGACCGCCACGTCTTGATCAACGACCCATTCGCCGAATTCGTGGGCTTCTTTTTCCTCCAAATCGTGATGCCCGCAGGTATACTCGAACCAGTGTCCGTTCGCGTCGTAAGAATATTTTTCGGAGATCGTATGCTTATGGACTCTCAAATAGAGTTCTTCCGCCTTTTCGGCACTCGATTGCCGTTCGCTCTCGTTGGTCGTATAGCTATAAGCAAAGTGCAAAACTTCGTCGGTGCTGCTTCTGCTTTTATTCATTCTATCAAGCGATAGCGATTTAGTCTGACTGTTAAATCCTTCTGCTCTCAATTCATAGATATAATCGTCCGATTCGTAAGAAAGAACGTAATACCCTCCGAACATTTTACTTTCAGCGTAATTGAATACAAACTCCGGATAATATTTATGAAGGAACTCCGTTATTTCCTCATACGATCGAATTTTTTCGGTAAGTTCGGGTTCGTCTCTCTCGATCGCCTCTCCGTCTTCTTCCAACCAGTAAACTTTTCCGTCCGCAACGATGCGATATTCGATTTTATAGCCCTCTTCTTCCGTCCAAGTGCTAAGCGCCGTTACGTTTTCGCTGTATTGATAGAACGTTTTAGATAACTCAAATTTCGAACCGGAATACGGCATTTCGTAATACGGATAATAGCGTGCATAAACATTTGTGAACGAGGAGAGTACACCGGAAACGAAAGAATTATAACGAGACTTATCAAAAAGCGCGCGACAATTCCGAATATTGGCGGCGAGGTCTTCGTCGAACTCTTCCACGAAGTCGTAATGCACCTTGGATGAATATACGTTCAAAACGTTATACTCGGAATCCAATACGCAGATCGGACGTTGGAAAAGAGCGTTTCGTTCGTCCTCGTCATCAGGCATCTCCATAAGGCTGAAATCAGGGAACAAAACGTAATACAAATCGTTCGTAATTGCCTCGTTTACCGAATACAGCTTAAATCCTTCGGTCAATTCGGGGAGTGCGTCCAAAGTTTGCTGCTTGAATTGAATAATAAAAGCCTGACTCAATCCGGTTCCTTCGTCGGAATACCAGCACCCCTGATCGTAATAATATAAAGAGTCGCTTCCCGTCGTTATAACGTTCGCCGCGAGAACTTTTTCCCTAGCCGCGTGCATTGCCTCGGAAAATTTCGATTCCCCGACTTCCTCTCCGAAATATTCCTTTGCGGAAGAGGCGATGCCGCTTTCCGCCGCATGATAGCCGCAAACCTCGCATTCTTGTATCGTCATACCGGGCATATAACTGAAATAGCCGCTATCATCCAAATTCAAAGTTGCGTCTCCCCAGATCCTATCCGTAAATTTATGATCTTCGAGCTGCGGTTCCCTGACTTCTTTGCAATCGATGCAAAATTCGGTCTTCCAATGACTTTTCTCGTTGTAAGAATATCGATCCTCCGACTCCCATCTATGTTCCGTATGCGCGGTTTTTCCGTCAGTGCCGCAAGCGGTCAGCACAAATAGACCGACAAACAAAAGACAAAACGATACGATCGAGATCCAAAATAATTTTCTTTTCATTTTTTCTCCATTTATTTCATCATCGAATCGAGCGTTTTTTCGATTTCCGCGCGATCCATATCCTTTCCGATAAACACGAGCTTGATCATCTTATCCCCGAGCTTCTCGTCCCACTCCGCGGCCACTTCGGGCGCCATCAAGAGGATCTCCTGCTGCTCCGCTTTGGAGAGCGACGCGACCCACGGCCCGGCGTTTACGAGGCTCTTTTGCGACCCGGCTTGCTCGAACATATACATATTCGCGCTGTCTCTCGATATCCACACCACGCCTTTCGCGCGAATAATGGATTTCGGGTAGGCGTTGTTTGCCCAATCGATGAATTTTTTCGTATCGAATTTGCTTCTGCGCTTGTAAACGAAGGTGGAGATATTGTACTCCAAGACTTCGCCCTCCGGCTCTTCTTCCTCTTCGATCTCTTCGAGCCCTTTGATCCAAGCGGCGGAGCGAGACGCTACTTCAAAATCAAAAGAATTCGTTCCGAGGATCTTATCGAGGGGAACTTCGCCCTTGACCGCTTCGATGAGTTCGGCTTCGGGCTGCAAGGCGCGAATGACCGCTTCCACTTCTTTCAGCTGCTCGGCGGAAACGAGATCGGTCTTGTTGATAATGATCTTATTACAGAATTCGATTTGCTGAATAATGAGATTTTCGATATCGTCGTCCTCGATGTCTTTTTTCATCAGCTCTTTTCCACCCGCGAATTCTTCCGAAAGGCGCAAAGCGTCCACAACGGAAACAACGTTATCGAGTTTGACCGTCATATCGCAGCGTTTGGTATTTTCCGCGATGTATTCGATGGTTTGAACGATGGGTACCGGTTCGCAAATGCCGCTCGCTTCGATCAAAATATAATCGAATTTCCCGCTGAGAACGAGATCTCCGATCTGCTTGATCAAATCCTCTTTTAAGGTACAGCAAATACAGCCGTTTTGAAGCGGAACGAGGCTATCGTCCTTTTCGGTAACGACGCCGCCCGAAGAAAGCAGGCTCGCGTCGATATTGACTTCGCCGATATCGTTTACGATGACCGCGACGCGGTAACCTTTTTGATTGTTCAAAACGTAATTGAGAAGGGTCGTCTTGCCGGCGCCGAGATAACCGGTCAGCAAGGTGATAGGAACGATTTTCTGTTGCATAATTTCCTCTCCTTTCATTTTTTTATTTCATTATTATAACGCAATATTTTGCCTTTGTAAAACGAAGTTATTCGTCCGCCCGCAAACTTTCGCCTCCTTCCCCAAGCCTTTCTTTCTTTTTTCGAACCGCGCGATACACGAAAAAGATCATAACGCCGTCTATAAAAAAGTTAATGATCCAGCTGATCGGATACGAAAGCCATAGGACGAACATCGTTCGGCGAATGCGGAAAGCGGTAAATACCCAAACGATTCGATAAGCGCATACGGACAAAAAAGAAGCCGCGGTCGGCAAAACCGAGTAATTCATTCCGCGCATACAGCCCACGAGAACTTCCACTACGCCGCACACGAAATAAAACGGCAAAATGACCGTCATTCGCTCTCCCGCCACGCGGATCACCTCTTCATCCGTGGTATAAAGAGAAGCGAGGCGGAATCGAAGCGCAAGAAAGAGCGCGCCCAGCGCGATCCCGAGGATCACTTCGATCAAAACGCAATCCCACATAACCTTTTTGATCCGCTTATACTTGCCCGCTCCGTAATTCTGACCGGAAAAAGTGCTTGCCGTTCCGGCAACGGCGTTCATCGAGGTATAAACAAACGATTCGATCGAGATCCCCGTTGCGTTCCCCGCAATTTCCGCGGCGGAAAAACTGTTCATTGCCGATTGAATAATGATATTCGCAATGGAGAAAAAAGAGGAAAGGATCCCCGAGGGAAGCCCGATACGAACGATACGCGCGAGTTCTTGTTTATGGATGCGGAGCTTCTTAAAAGACAAATGAAGTTCGCCCTTCTCTCGAACGAGAGCATAAAGGATCAGTCCAGCCGAGACATATTGCGACGCGATGGTCGCCACCGCTACGCCGGCAACGTCCATCTTCGCAAAAATGACGAGGATCAGATTCAAACCGACGTTTAATAGCCCCGCGACGGTCAGAAAAACGAGGGGGCGACGGGTATCCCCTTTCGCGCGAAGGAGCGCCGCGCCGAAATTATAAACGATATTGGCGGGCGCGCCGAAAAAATAAATAAACAAATAGGTATAGGCCTTATCTATAACGTCGGGATTGGCTTTCATCCAAACGAGGAATTGCCTCGCTCCGATCGTTCCGATCAGCATGATCGCTATGCCGATAAAGAAAGAAAGCAACATCGCGGTATGCACCGTTCTTTCCGCTTTTTCTTTATTTCCTTCGCCGATCGCCTGCGCCATAACGACGTTTACGCCGAGAGAAACGCCGATCGCCACGTTTACGAACAGATTGATCAAAGAATTATTCGAACTGACGGCGGCGAGCGAAACGACGCGCGTGGAGGAAAAATTACCGATCACAACGAGATCCACGGCGTTAAACAAAAGCTGCAAAACGCCCGAAAGCGCAAGAGGTACGGCGAACGCAAACAGTTTCGGAAACAAGTTTCCGACCGTCATATCCATTCCCTTTGCCGCCGACATCGATCTCATAACGCTTCAATTTTAATTCTTCGCTTTTTCGCTGTCAAATAAGACGCTTCAAAATATTGATTTTCCTTTCGGCGAATGATAAGATTTTGATATAGAAAGGAGCAAAAAAATGTACGTCGTAAGGCTCAAAAGAGGAAAAGAGAAAAAGAATCACCCGTGGGTATATGCAAACGAAGTGCAGGAAGTCACCGGGAAAGATGAACAGGGTTCGGTCGCGGAAGTTTTATCTTTCGAAGGAAAGAGCGTCGGCTTCGGATTCATCAATCATGCGTCCAAGATCCTCGTTCGCTATCTTTCGCGCGAAAAAGAAGAGTTCGGAGAGGACTTTTTCCGCGCGCGCATCCTCCGCGCGAAAGCGCAGAGAGAAGCGCTCGGATTCTCGGATTCCTATCGCGCCGTTTTTTCGGAAAACGACTTCTTGCCGGGACTTATTGTGGATAAATATGCGAATTGCCTGTCCGTTCAGTTTTTAAGTCTCGGAATGGAAAAACGAAAGGATATGATCGTTCGCTTGCTTCAAGAGATCTTCTCTCCCTCCTGCATTTTCGAGCGAAGCGACTCTCCCGTTCGCGAAAAAGAAGGCTTGACGCAAAAGAAAGGGGTGCTTTTCGGAACGCTCGATCCCGATCTGACGATCACGGAGAACGGACTTCACTTAAAGATCGACGTGGAAAACGGGCAAAAAACGGGTTATTTCTTAGATCAAAAGGAAAATCGCGCCGCGATTCGAAAATACGCCGAAAAAAAGCGCGTTCTCGATCTCTTTACGAATCAAGGCGGATTCGCCCTGAACGCGGCGAAAGCGGGTGCAAAAGAAGTTATCGCGGCGGATATAAGCGAAACGGCGCTCGAAAAAGTAAAAGAGAACGCTTCTTTGAACGGCTTTTCGAATATAAGGGTGATAAAAGCTGACGTGTTCGATCTCTTGCGCGAATACAAAAAGCAAGGAGAAAAATTCGACCTCATCGTTTTGGATCCCCCCGCTTTTACCAAAACGGCGGACACCGTTCGCGCGGGTTACAAGGGATATTTGGACATAAATACCCTCGCGCTCAAACTCCTTAACCCGGGCGGCGTATTTTTTACTTGCAGTTGCAGCCAACATATGACTCTGCCGCTTTTTATCAAAATGACGGAAGAAGCGACCGAAAGAGCGGGCGCAAAGGTAAAACTTTTGGAAGTTCGCACGCAATCTTCCGATCACGCTTCCCTTCTCGGTATGGACGAAGCGCTTTACTTAAAAGCCGCCGCCCTGCTCCGTTGCTGAAAGGATTTTTCCGAAATCCGCTTAAAAGAACGAAGCGTATCGTTCCGCGAGCGCCCCAATATCCGCGAGGGTTATAAATCCTTTCCCGATCGACACCTTCAAATACTGCCCGTTGAACGCGTCGAAGATCGTTTCGGGTATCGGAACGAGAGCCGAGAACTCTTCATATGTGTAAAGTCCATATAAAGAAATATCCGCAGCAAAAGCGACCGGATCGTACGCCATCGTAAGCGCGTCCACGTCGAAGATGTTGATGAGTCCTTCCGTCGCTCCCGGCATCGAAAGCATTCCGTTTACGTATAAGCAAAGATGCCCGTAGGTGACGGGGCTCCACGCCGTCGTTTGCTCGTAATACACGTCCACGTCCACGAGTTGCACGGTCGTGCGAATCATATTCCCCGAATTGTCTTCCGCTTGCTTGCTGAAATAATGTCCGATATACCGAGCGGCGTCGTTTCTCAAAAACACATACTCGTTCAGGTTCACGTCCCAAAACGCGTGTTCGTCTATGATCTTTACTTCCGTTCCGTCCGAGAAGTACAGGTGCGTGATCTCGTACGTAGCCGAAGGATCGCTGTCTATGAAAAGGATAGGGGCGGAATCGAATTCTCCCGTTTCGAGATTCCAAACCAATAGTTCCTCGTTCCCCGTCAAATCTTCGACCGCGACCTGCGTTCCGTCCGCAAGCGTAACAAGCGTCCTTTCCGCAACGCATTGACTACCCCATTTAGCATAAACCGTTGTATTATTCGGAATGGAAGAAATATCGGAATATTTCGTTCCGGTAAGGTTTGAATTTTCATACCAACCACTGAAGTTGTAGCCTTGACACGTCGGATTTAAGATGTCGTTCATAGCGCCGTAATTCACAACGTTTGTTGCGTTTTTTGTAATAGATTTGACCTGAGTTTTGTTCGCGGAAAGCGTGCAACCCCATACTACGTAGTTTCCGTTATAGTTCCAGTTGTTCGACCAGCCGTTCGGTTTGCTCGCGTGTTCAACGAAGATCGTTGAATTGCTATTCCCGATAAAAGCATAATTCCCGATCGTTGTCACGGTTGACGGGATCACGAGTCGCTTTAGGTTGCAGTTCTTAAATGCATAAGCACCAATCGAGGTTAAAGCGCTTGACGCGGGTAAAGCAAATGATGCTGCAAAAGAAACGTTTTCAAACGCGTTATTGCCAAGTGTCGTAACCGTGGCCGGAATGGTATCGACGGTCGATAGATTCGCGCCGTAAAAAGCATACGCGCCGATCGAGACCAAGTTCGGAGAAAAGGCAAATTGACTCAAATTACAATGATCAAACGCATATGCGGAGATCTGCGTAACGGAACTACCGGACAAATCCGCAACTTCCAGATTAGAACAATTTTGAAACCCTCTTTCACCAATCACGGAAACATCCGTTTGAATGAAAAGCCAACGCATAAGTTCGTCTTGCGCGAAAGCGTCCGCGACAATGCCCGAAACGGGCAGCCCATTATGCGAAGAAGGGATAAACAGCGCTCGACAGAAAATATAATAGAGAGATTCCAAGCCTTGGAACCCTGTAACTTTATACGAGTTATCCTGCAATTGATAGGCAAGCCCCGGAGTTTCGAGTTTCGGGCAACCCGTAAAAGCGGTTACGTCCACATTCATTACACCGCGATAAAGCCAAACGTTACTGATATTCGTTGAAAGCGTTTGGATCGTTTCGGTTGAAATAAAACGACACCAAAGCTTGTTGCTAACGGCAAGTTGCGCTTCGGTCGGCGTAAAAACGATCGTTTCCGTTCCATTGCTAGAACAGCTATGACGTGCGATCTCGTAAGTAAACGCAGTTTCACCAACGCCAAGGCAAGTATAAATTTCATATTGATCCGACGTCTGCAAATAAGAATGATAAAAACTGAACGTATAGGTTACCCCTGCGATAAGCTCCGTATTCAAATAGCGTTCATCGCAGCAATAGCCGTTTGTGTAGGAAACGGTTTGATCCGCGACCTGTGGGTCTTCTTCCATACTCAGAAAAAACACCGTTTCCAAATTCGAGCACCCCGAAAACGCGTTCTCACCTATTTCCGTTACGGAGCCGAATTCGATCCGCGTAATGCTCGTTTGATTCTTGAATGCATCTTTGTCGAGCTTTGTGATTACCCGTCCGTTCAGATACGCAGGAATCGTTACTTCGCCGTGGAGTTGCCCCGACGTTACTTTGAACGCACCCGATCCCGTGACTTCAACAAAATTAAAGCCTGTCCATCCGTTTGCTTGATACGTGCTTTTTGTCCCGGATAGGACGATCAAATCTATATTTGCCGGCGTCCCGCCGAAACTTGTTAATACAACGGAAGGATCAAATGCGCAAAAACCGATTTTTGTGACTGTATTGGGAATAGAAATCTCTGCGAGTGATGTACAACCCGCAAAGGCTTCGTTGCCTATAATTGAAAGCGATCCGGGTGTCGTTGGAAGACCAAAATAAAAAGTTACTGTTTCAAGTCCTATACAATCTTGAAATGCCTTATCTCCGATTTGTGTTACATTGCGCGGAATCCATATCTCTTCTAATGATATACAACCATAAAAAGCTTCATTCCCTATTAATGTCAACGCACTATTTAATATAAATGTTGAATCATTAGAAAACAAAATAACTTGCGGACAATTATAAAACGCCATGTCATCGATCGTGATAATTGTCCTTGGAATCGTCACCTGTGTTAATGATATTTGATTTGCAAAGGCATATTTACCTATTCCTATTATCGGTCTACTATCAAATGTGCTTGGAATTACAAAAGAACCAATGAGTTGCGATACTCTCGAAAGTTCATAGGAGTTTGAGGAGGAAAGATAATTATATTGAATTGTCCCGGACAATTTTTGAAAAACTGAATAATACGGTCCTGTATTAACCGAAGAATCATTTTGCGTTACTTGTATTCCCCAATACAATTTTCCTGGAAGCAACGAGAGAATTGTATCGACTTCAGCTGCTGACAAGTGAAAAACCGTATTTGTAGAGCACCAGACAGAGTGAATTACAGTATAAGCTTCATTCATAAACAGGATACTGAACGTATCCTGATAATATGTACTTACATTTCCTGTTGACACATTCCAGCATAAATCTGAACTATTGTAGTTAAGGAAACCTCCTACAACTTCTTCGATATCCGGAACGACGTTTTGTCCTTGCAAAATTATACCGATTACAGAATATTGCGATTTAGGTACGCTTGTGTATACATGATTCATAAATGCGGATAAATGTTTAGGCTTATATGTATTACAAAGATTCCATAGAATTTGATAAGAAATGCTTATTTCCGAGCTCTGTGTCATTTGAAACAAAACCCTAGATATGGCAAGTTCATTCCCTTCGCCTTTTCCAGGAGTCCCAGCTATCATAGAATTATATACATAATATGATCCATCCATATTTAAATCATCATAAGCAGAATCTCCTGCATATGGTATATATAACAATGAAATACTTTCATATAACTGGGAAACAATGGAAAAATAGGTTGCCCAACCTTCGTTCCATGCCATTCTTATTCCATCGCTTTTATTATGTAAAACATCTGTCAAAATTTGGTTTGCATTATGAGTTCCACCTACTGCATTATCAAATGACAATTTGTCCATAATGAAATGTCCATACTCATGCAAAATCACATCAAAATCAAAGTAATCCTCGTCCATTATCCAAATCGTATCCGTAACTGAATTATATTGTGTAGTACTCCTTGGGAAAGTTACAGTCGGGGTATTGGAATAACCCATGGTTGTAGTATAATCATGTCCAACGATAATTGACTGGTGAATATAAAAAGCATTCGCTGCATTTGTTCCTATTATGCTTGCGTACAAATTCTCCGTACCGCTATACATTCGAGGAGTCGTAACAAAACAATACGTAGTGCCAACAAGCGGTTTTACACCTAATCCATTTCTTTTAGCAGCATAAACTCTGAAAAATAAAATATCATCCGAATCAAGTCCGGATACAGAAAATTCTCCATTTGAATTGGTTTCCAAATCGGCACGCGTTAATTCCGCATTTCCTTCTAAAAGAGTTATAATCTTAACGTTTATTTTTCTTGCCGGATGAGTGGTTCCGTATATATCTGTCCACGTAACCGTTCCTGAAAAATCAACGTTATTTCCGGAAACTGTGGAAGTGTAAGAAAGCGCGACAGTCGTCGCGGAAAAACCAGAATCTCTGCTTCGTTCATCAAAAGTAAAAAATCCTTCGCCTTCTTCCGTAGCAAGAAGCATTTCATTTTCAAATATAATATACTTTTGCTTCGATATAATACCCTTATCCAATAAATCTTGATAATATAGTGATTTTGCCGCTGTTAGCTCATATGGAACAAAATAATCTCCATACGCCGTACAATAAAAAAAGTGTTTCCAACTTTTTTCTTGAACAAGGGTATTATTATAATATACTTTCATTGAAACGTATATTTCGTTTGCAATTTCATTACCGAAGGTGTATTTCTCCTTTTGCAGAAATAACTCTTTTGCGGAAAAAGAAGTTTTTACGAACCTATCACATGATTCATATCCATAAATAAAGTGATTTTCACCATAAAAATCGATCTTATTTGAAGATTCAAATAATATTTCTATAAAATCATATCTATCAAAAGAAATAAGATTATATTCAATAGAACATTTTTCACCATGCTCGACTCGCCGTCCTACTTCATATTTTTCCATTAAACAAATTCGAGCTTTTTCATTTTCTCCAAAACTTTTTGCAAAAGCCGATCGCGAGCTTGAAGCTTCGCTTAAAAACGAAACGCCCCACACTAAAAAAAGCAAACAAATAAAAAAAACGATTGCATTGAAATTATTTCTACTTTTATTCATTCTCTGTTTCACCTTACTTTAACTCCTTCTTGGCGTCTTCCGCTGATTTTTCGCTAAACGCGACACTTTTATCGTTTATAGCAAAAAATAACATAACACTATCACCCTCCCATATATTTTCTTGAATTCTTAGCCCTGCATTAAAAAACAGTTTCCTTTGCACTTGATCTTCCCCCGAGCGGAAACGTAGCGTATACGTTTCAAAATGATTCGGCATATACCGTTTCCCCTTTAATGTAGCGACAAATCCGCTATCAATATACTCCGTCGTGGATTTCTCAAAGCAATCTTCAAAGGAATTTTCCCCATCGGAAATCGTAAAATTGTCGGCTTTTATGATCAGTTCCAAAGGCGTTTCGTTTTCAACATAACTGCGTATATCCGAAAACCGGAATCCGTATCCGACTTGGATATCTATATCCTCATCAATTGAGTAAACGTTTTTCTTCATTCTGACGCGCACCGTTACGGAAGACGAAGGTTTGCAACCTTCCACTCGCCCGCCGACATCGATAGCATTTGCTTTACACCCCGTAAAAACCGTCAAACTAAGAATCACTAGCAATAGAATACAGACTATTTTTTTTCGCATATGCCCTCCTCGCGAGCCCGCTTATCCATATAATAGCAAAATCAAAAGAAATTTGTCAATATTCGTTTACAATCGAAACGATTGCCGATTTTCTCTCCTCCTATATAAAAACGATTTCGGAAGGGGATTTGTCCGAACTAATATTGATTTTTTTGTTTTTTCGCAAAAATCGTAAAGAGCATAAGACGCTTTACACTTCATCTTTCTTCCCTCTTTTT
>DGWX01000026.1 GCA_002395405.1 Christensenella sp. UBA4247 | reverse complement strand
TGAAATTCCGAAAGACGTCAGGGCTGCGGCGGAGCTTTTCGAGATCGTGCCTTTCCTCGATCGATTGAGCTTTACCGTTAAAGGAAATACGCCGAACGGATCGAACGCTTCTTTTCTTGTGGATTCCGTCCTCGCTCTATACGACGCGGACGTAACGGACGAGCGGATACAGCCTTTGTTCGGCGTCGGTTCGTCTTACGTTGCGCGAGAAGAACTTTCGAGCGGGAATATAAACGAAATCGCGCTCTCCCTATCCTCCGATTCGGCGCGCGTTTTCTCTACCGCGCTCGAAACCAATTTCGTAATGGAAGGGGAGGCCCTTCTCGATCTTCTCGCCGCTTCGCTTTCTTTTTCCGACTCTCTTTCCGATTTTAAGATGACGTGCGATTTTTCGGATAACGGCAGTTCTCTTGTCGTTCGTTCTTGCTCGGGCGAAAATGCGGAATGGTTTGCGGGCGTTCGTTTTTCCGTGGCGGCGGATCTTTCTTTGGACTTTGAGGACGGCGCCATAGGTGAGAAGTATATTCGTGACGAAATCAACGAATACACGTTCTCTTCTTTGAACGGCTGGCAGCCTCTTTCTTCCTCGCAGATTTATTGCGTGGAAAAAGAGAATTCGAACGTTCTTTCCTTCGCGACGGGAAAATGGGTTACGAATCGTTTTACCTATAACGAATTCGGCCGTCCGCTCGGCATCGCGAATTATTTTGCCATCGACCTCGGAAACGATCATATCGGAGCGGACGCGATCGAGATCAAACTCGTTGCGGTTACGAGCGAAGGCTCCCTTGTGTATCTTCTCGGCAGCGCGGATAATTTTTACTCTTTTGCGGTAACCGATTCGATGGTTACTTTGGAAAGAAAAACGGAAGATCCCGTTGACGTCGTAAGCGTTTATCTCGTAACGAAAAACACGTCGGAAAAAGAGGTCGCTTATTTATACGCGGACAACTTGAAAATTCGCTATAAGGCGGAGATCTCCGCAACCTCTTCTTACGCTGCGCCTCTCGTTTCGGCTGACGAATACTCCCTTTATTTTTCGCACGACGATCCCTCCGCAGCCTTCGAATATTCGGTAAACGGGGGCGAGTTCGAGAGGGGAAACGTGTATTCCGTTCCGGCGGAAGAAGGGCACTATTCTCTTCGCGTTCGCGCTCTTATCGGGGAAGACGAAACTCCTTCCGTAACGGCGAATTATTCCTTCTCGGTCGTGGCGGTCAATCTTTCCAAAATAGACGTTTCGATCGACGAGGGCGTGCATACGGCGAGCTGGCTTACGAACGGCGTTTCTTTCCTGAAAATAGGAGATGGGGAATTCGAGCCTTGTCCCGAACGATCGTTTGCTGCCGAAGAGGACGTTACGATCACGGTTCGTGCGGAAGGCTATTACGATGAAGCGAATAAAACGTATTATGTGGGGTCGCAGGAGATCGTAAAAAAGATCCTCGTTACCGGTTCGCTTTCCGCTCCCGTTTTGACCGCAACGGACGAAGGGATCACTTGGGAGGCGGTTCCCGAAGCCGATCGGTACGCCGTTTCGGTAAACGACGGTGATTTTATCGAGCAGTTCGACTTATCCTTCCCGTTTGCGCATACCGTGGGCTTTTATTCCGTTCGCGTGATCAGTATGATCGGCGGAACGATGGCGTACTCGAACGCCGCCGAATATCATTACGAAGTAAAAGAAATTCGCTTGTACGATCTCAAAGTACAAGGTTCCACGGCGACTTGGGCGGCAAGCGCGAATAAGGTTTATGTAAAAGTCAATTCGGGCGAGTATTCCGAGGTGTCTGAAAATACCTATACCGCGCGAACGAACGCTTACGGCGTACACGTTATAACCGTACTTGCCGTCGGCGGCTATAACGGCGATACGCACGTTTTGTATTACGGAGAAACCGAACCGACCTTAGAAGCGAGGATCACCGTACGAAAAATTTCCCGACCCGTTTTGCAATTAAACGACTCGAAAAACGGCTTATCTTGGAGCGCCGTTCCTTACGCCACGGGATATCTCGTAAAAGTAAACGACGGCGAATGGATGGAATCTTCCGATTATGCCTTCGAAGAGCAAGCGGGAGAGTATTCCGTAACGGTAAAAGCCACGGGAGACGGGGTTACTTCCGTGGATAGCGAGGAAGTGTATTACTCCTATACCGTCCGCACTCTTTCCCTTTCCGAGATCGCGTTGACCGATCCCGCCGAAGAAGGAATGACCGCCTCGTTCGACGCAACCGCCTTGAATCTCTATTATAAGTGGGGCAGAGCGCCTTACGAGCAAACGGAACTTACTTCTTTCTTTACGGACGTAACCAAAACGCTTTATGTAAAAGCGACGGGCGGTTTCAGAGAGAGCGATCTGACCTATTTTGCGGGGGAGGCGATCGAGCGTTCGATCGAGATCGTCGTTCCGATCTATTTGGAAACGCCTACTCTTTCGATTACGGAAAAGGGCGTTTTCTGGCAGGCGATCAAAAACGCGACCGGTTATTCCGTTTCGATCGGCGGCGGAGAACCGATCGTTCTAACTCAAACCTATCTTGCTTTCGAAACCGCTTTCGGAACGTACGATCTTTCCGTTAAAGCGATCAACGAAGATCCCGTTCAATATCCCGACAGCGAAGAAGCGCTTCTTTCTTACGAGATCGCAAAGATCGAGCTCTCCGATCTCTCTTTAACGAACGCGGTCGTTTCTTGGACGTATCGAGGATTCTTGTCCTTGAAGATCGGGGAAGGAGAGTGGGTTTCTTACGTCTCCGATTCATATTTGAACGAAAGCGGCGAAGATACGACCGTTCGAGTAAAAACGGAGATCGGATTTGACAAAGAGAATCATATTCTTTATAAGGCGGATGAATCGCTCGGTGCGTCCATCGAAAAGAGCATCGAGATCATTTATGCCGAACTGAACGTTCCCGTTTTGAAGTTGAATTCTTCGAAAACCGGTCTCGAATGGGCGCCCGTCGCCAAGGCGTATTCTTACGCGGCTTCGGTAAACGGCGGCGATTTCGAAACGGTGGATCGCTATCCCTTCTCGTCCGTTCCGGGTGATTATACGGTTTGCGTTAAAGCGGTCGGAAACGGATCCACGTTGCAAGACAGCGACGTTGCCGTTTTCTCCTATACCGTTCGCGCGATCTCCTTATCGGATATAACCGTTACCTACGGCGTGGCGAGCTTTACTTACGTCGGAAATTTAACTTTGCAGGAAGGGGAAGGCGAAGCGCGCCCGTACTCTTTATCCACGCTCGCTCCCGAGGCGACGGAGAACGTCGTTTTAACGGTCTCCCCGGGCTATGTGGAAGAAACGAAGGTTTATTTCGTCGGCGACGTGATCCGTAAGAGCAAAAAGATCGTCGTTCCGATCCGCCTTGTTTCCCCCGTTCTCAGCTTTACGCAAAGCGGCGTTTCCTTCGATCCCGTACCGATGGCGGATTACTATTCCCTGTCTGTAAACGGCGGTGAAAAACGTCGATTGAACGAAACGATCGTCGAGCTGGAAAGCGTGGCGGGAGACTATACTTTAAGGATCAGCGCAAGGAGCGAAGACGAAGAGCAATATCCCGAAAGTCCCGTCGCGGAAATCTCCTATTCCGTAAAAACCGTCTCCTTGTCTTCTCTCTCTCAAACGGACGGCATATTGCATATTCAAGCCGTTGGCATAGTGTCCGTAAAAGAAGGAGAGGGCGCCTTCCGCGAGGCGGGATCGTCGTACGCTCCCGAAAAGAGCGTTACCGTTACGGTAAAAGCAGAGAGCGGCGTCTCGGTTTCGGATCGCGTTCGCTTCGTGGGCGAAACGGTTACCGACAGTTTGTACGTGATCGTTCCGATCCGCCTTGCCGCGCCCGTCGTCAGCGGCGGCGAAAGCTCGATCTTGCTCGGCGAAGTCCAAAACGCGGATTGCTTCCTCTTGTCTTCCGACGGCGCGGAGTGGAAGCGCGTAACTTCTTCTTCCGTTGCTTACGAGGTTTCGGCAGGGGAGCATACGCTTCGCGTAAAAGCCTATTCGGATAATGTCGCGCAGTATCCCGAAAGCGATATAACGACTTTTACCTATCAAACGGTGATCGGTAGTTTGTCCGATCTCTCGCTTTCCGGCGCAACCTTCTCTTGGAGAGCCGAAGCGGCAACCGTTCGCGTAAAGTATGATTCCGGCAGCTACTCAAAAACGAGCGCGACTTCGTACGCCGCGACATACTCGGGTTCTTCCGCCGGCTCTCAGTCGCATACCCTTACCGTAAAAGCGGAAGGCGGCTATGTTTCGTCGAGCGCAAAGTATTATTACATTGCGTCTCCGATCGAAAAATCCAAGAGCGTGACGCTCGTTAAACTTTCCTCTCCCTCTCTTTCCGCCGGTTCGGATCGCCTTACTTGGGGCGCCGTATCTTCCGCCGTTCAGTACGCGGTCAAAGTCGGTAGCGGAAATTATCAAAATCAATCCGGTAGAGAAAGCGCTTACGCCACCAAAGCCGGCAGCTATACGGTTTCCGTAAAAGCGGTCGGAAACGGAACGACCGTTCTCGATTCCGATCCTTCCGCTTATTCTTATACGGTTAAAACGGTAACGCTTTCCAATATAACGGTCGTAGGCGCAAAGGCTTCTTGGACTTCGGTCGCCTATAAAACGTCACGAAAAGTCGGAAACGGCGCTTATCAGCAAACGACCGATACTTCGTATACCGCGCAAGGGGAGGGAACGTATTCCGTATCCGTAAAAGCGGAAGGCGGGTTCGATTCTTCATCCAAAACCTACTATTATGCGGCGTCTCCGATCGAAAAGAGCGGAACGATCAAGATCGTAAAGCTTTCCGCTCCCTCTTTATCCGTAACGAGTTCCGGAGTCAGTTGGGCGGCGGTTTCAAACGCGACCGCATATATGGTTAAAATAGACGGCGGCGAGTATAAGTCGCAATCGGGTAGGACGGTTTCTTTCTCCTCGTCCACAGGCTCGCATACCGTATCGGTATATGCTTCTCGTTCGGATAATTCCGCTTACGTTAACAGCAACGAATCGTCCGTTTCTTACCTGACCGCGCAATCGGCGATCACCTTTATTTCCAGTTCGAACCTGACGGCGGTTTGGGCTTTGACGGGGCTGAAATCCCAGTATTCCACGGATAACGGAAGCACCTATAAGGATACGGCTCTTACGTCTTATACCGCGACTTCTTCGGGAACCGTAAAGTTCCGCGCGGTCGGCGGTTATGACAGCGCGTCGAACACCTATTATAACGGAACTTCTTCCGCGGTAAGCAAAACGTTTACCGTTTCGGGACTGACTTTGGATACCTTCGATTCGGGCAATGCTTCGGCTTGGACGAAAGAGCGTTACACTACCGATTGGGAAGTCAGCGAGAATGCCGCCGTAACCGTTACGAACGACGCGTTCGGAGCGGGCAAAGCGCTCGAAATGAAATCTTTCGCAAACGGAACGGCTTTCCGCTTCGGTCGTTCGCTCGGAACGCTTTCCAAAGCGTACAAAGGCGTCAGCTTCGATATTAAATTGAACGAGTATTATACGACTGCAAAAACCAAGATCCGCTTCGTGGATTACGCGAAAGGGATCTACGTCAATTACGATCTCGCGCATCTTTCGATGAATAACGCTTCTTGGTATCGCGTCGTTATTTCCTTTGACGACGAGAATCTCGAAGTGAATATCGGCGGAACGAATTATTCTCCGAGTAAGATCAAGCAGTACATCGGAAGAACGGAATACAAAACGTGGGATAACGCGATCAAGTCCATGGACGTTATGTACGTTATTATCTCGGGTAAATACGATACCTATCCCACGATCTATACGATGATCGATAACGTTCGTTTGCTTGACAGCGCTTCGTCTTCTTCCGCGTCCAAACTGACGACCCCCGTTCTTGATCTCGGCTTTGAGGACGGAACGGTCGGAACCACATATGTAAACGCAAAATGGAAGCAGTATTCTTGGACCGGAAGCGCTTACGCGTCCGTTTCCGGTAAGATGAATTCGAGAAAACCGGCTTCGTCCGCGCTCGTCTCTCTTGCCTGCGGAAACTCCACCTATAAGTACGTTTACAATGAAGGCGGTTCCGCTCTCGGAACGGCCAATCACTTATCCATCGACCTCGGGAATTGGTATAACCATCTCGGCGCGGTGAAGTATCGAGTGGCGATCGTAAATTCTTTGAATAAAACGATCTGGCTTGCCGGTTCCGATGATACTTTCGCTTCTCTTGCCTTAACGGGCGGGAACACGATGAAGACATTGAGCTTTAACTTCGCGAGCGTATCCGTTAAGAGTATTATGGTGTTCGCGCGATACGACGGGGCGGATAACTACATCTATATGGATAACGTCCGTTTGGCGTCGTGCAGTCTATCGTAAAGATCCGCTTCGGCGGCAGATATAATAAAAAAAAGAGGAAAACGTATGGCAAAAATCATTGGTGAAGCACTTCCGAACATCCCTTGGCAAGACAGCGCGGACGAAAGTCCCATGTGGCGCTATTCCGAAAATCCCATTATCGGCAGAAACCCGATCGAGAACGTTACGCGCGTCTTTAACAGCGCGGTCGTTCCCTTTAAGGACGGTTTTGCCGGCGTGTTTCGCGCGGAAACGAAAAACGGGATCCCCTATCTTTATTTCGGAAAGAGCGCGGACGGAATTCATTTTACGTTCAATCAAGAGCGTATCGTCTTTCACGAGAAAGACGGGTCGGCGTATCGTTTCGAGTATGCTTACGACCCGCGCGTCGTAAAGGTGGAAGACGTTTATTACGTCATTTGGTGCGACGGCAAACACGGGCTTCCCGTTCTCGCCCTCGGCAAAACGACGGATTTCGAACGATTCGAGATCGTGTCGCATCCCTTCCTTCCGTTTAACAGAAACGGCGTTCTCTTCCCGAGAAAAATAAACGGAAAGTATTATCTTTTATCCCGTCCGTCCGATAACGGGCATACACCTTTCGGCGATATTTATATTTCGGAAAGCCCCGATCTCGTTTATTGGGGCAATCATTCCCGCTTGATGGAACGCGGATACGAATGGTGGCAAGGCTTAAAGATCGGGGCGGGGTGCGCGCCTATCGAAACGACGGAAGGGTGGCTGCTTTTCTATCACGGCGCTACGCAGACCTGCAACGGTTATGTGTATTCCCTCGGAGCGGTCGTTCTCGATCGGGATGATCCGCGTAAGGTCAAATATCGCTGCGGAAATTTCGTTTTGACTCCCGAAGAAGAGTATGAAACGACCGGCTTTGTTCCGAACGTGGTTTTCCCGTGTTCCGCTCTGACGGACGCCGAAACGGGTCGTATCGCCGTGTATTACGGAGGCGCGGATACTTACGTTGGGCTCGCCTTTACGACTATTGACAAAATAATGGATTATATTGTAAAATTCAAAAGATAGACTCTTATTTTTTCGCGAAAGGGAAAAAGATGAACAAAAAACTGATTATCGATAGGAACAGCCCGCTGAACGATTTCGGCGGAAGAGTCAAAAAATCGAGATATTTAATCTTGATGATCATTCCCGCGATCATTTATTATCTCGTTTTTTGTTATGCTCCGATGTACGGCATTCTGATCGCATTCAAGCGTTATCTTCCCAAGCAGGGAATAATGGGAAGCCCTTGGGCGGAAATGAGCGGATTCGGAAACTTTTATACGATTTTCCAAGATCCGTATTTTTGGAAAGTTTTGAGGAATACCGTCATTATCGGCGTTTGTAAGATCTTTATCAGTTTTATCGCGGCGCTTCTCGTGGCGCTTTTGATCAACGAGATCCGCTTGCGCTTCTTTAAGAAAACGGTGCAGACCATCGTTACGTTCCCGCACTTTTTATCTTGGGTCATCGTGGGAGGCTTAGTCGCGAATATTTTCGGAACGTCGGGCATTATAAACGACGTGATCGCTTCAACCGGCGCCGAAAGGGTGCAATTTTTAGCGAACGGAAAGGTGTTTTTATCCTTGATCTTCGGATCGGACGTTTGGAAAGAAGCAGGGTGGAGCAGTATTATTTATCTTGCCACGATGGCGGGCATTTCACCCGAGCTGTACGAGGCGGCGGATATAGACGGCGCGACCCGTTTGCAAAAGATTTGGCATATTACGCTCCCCGCGATCAAACCTACGGCGATCCTGCTTTTGATCCTTTCCGTCGGCGGTATTCTTTCCGCGGGATTCGATCAGATTTTTAATATGTATAACCCCCTCGTGTACGACGTGGCGGATATTATCGACACCTATATTTATCGTTCCACCTTCCGCGAATGGCAGCCTGCCGAGATCGGCGCCGCGGTCGGCTTGTTTAAGTCGGTCGTTTCCTTTATCCTCGTTATTATCGTGGATCGGATCGCGAAACTCAGCGGCGAAAGAGGTATTATATGAGAAAATTCGAGAATTTGTCTTACTTGCCCCTTCGCCCGAAGGGCAGCACGTTCGATCGCCGTATCGGACCGATGGATTGGGTCATTTTTGCGATCCTTCTCTTTTACGCGATCATCATCATTTATCCTTTCTATAACGCGCTTTTGATCTCGATCTCTCCCGAGAGCGTATATCTTAATACTCCCTTCCTTTTATATCCGAAGGAAATAACTTGGGATAATTACGCAACGGTTTTTTCGAGCGCGTCTCTTTGGTCGGGCGTTCGCGTAACTTTGCTCCTTCTTTTTGCCGGGACGGCGTATCAGCTTTTCTTTACGGTCATAACGGGCTACGCTTTGTCACGTAATAAGTGGGTCGGTAAAAACTTCGTTATGAATATGATCCTCGTAACGATGTTCTTCGGCGGCGGCTTGATCCCGTATTATTACCTGATCAAAAATCTCGGTTTGTATAACCAAATTTGGGTTATGATCATTCCCGGCGCGATCGATACCTATAATATGCTTTTGATGCGCAACTATTTCGCCTCTCTTCCTCCGGATCTGGAGGAATCCGCCAAGATAGACGGGGCGAACGATATTCAGATTTTCTTTAAGGTGTATTTGCCTATGGCGCTTCCGATGCTTGCAACGATCGGACTGTTTTTCGCCGTCGGTAACTGGAACAGCTGGTATAACGCGATGCTCTTTATCGAAAATCCTTCCTATAAGCCCTTGCAACTCGTTCTTCGTGAAATGATAACGACGAGTTCTTCTTCAATGGAAACGTTAGGGCAGAAGGTCGTGTATTCCGAAGGGCTGACGATGGCGAGCGTCTTTTTCTCCATCGTCCCGATGATGATGTTTTACCCCTTCCTGCAAAAGTTCTTCGTCAAGGGCTTGGTCGTGGGTGCTATTAAAGGATAAACGGAGGTTGTTTATGAAAAAAATTGTTCTGATTCTTTTGACGCTGACCCTTCTTTTCGGTCTGTTTGCCGGTTTTACCGCCTGCGGTCCGAAAGATGACGAAGGTACGATCACCATTCGCAACCTTTATTTTAACGATTGGAACGGCGACGACGCTTATACCGCCTTCCTCGAAGAAAAGTTCGGCGTAAAAATAAAGACCTCCACCTATTCTTGGGCGGATTGGGATCAACAGGTCGCTTCCGCGATCAACGGTGGAAACGTAACGGACGTGTTCCAAGCGGATATAGACTCCTATAACTTTGCGAACAGCTATCGTTTTTGGGCGGAAGACGGCGACATTCGGGCGCTCCCTTCCGATCTTAGCGCATGGCCGAATCTCAAAAAACTCATCGAAAGCGTAAACGATATCGAAAAGCTTAAAATCAACGGCAAGCTGTACGGTATTCCCGTTGCGAAAAACATAAAAGGCGGCGAACCCGATTTTACTCCTTTTACATACGTCTATCGCCGCGATTGGGCAAAGCAGTACGGCGTTTATAAAGAGAACGATATTTATACTTGGGAAGAATTCAATACTCTCCTTCAAACCTTCTATAATAAAAAATGCAAAAGCGGCGACTTTTACGCGCTCGTGGACGTCGAATGGGGCTTCCCCTCGGTCGTAAACTTTTATAAAGACGCGCCGCACTGTTTCGCGATCGACGGTTCGGGCAAGGTCGTTTCGAATTACGGAACGGATCCATATCTCAGCGGGCTTACTCTTGCTAAGAGCTTCGTTTCGAATAAGATCTACGGCTACGAGCAGTATTCTTCTAACGAAGGCGACGCGAATAAAAAGTATTACGGCGGCAGGGTAGGCGTGTTTTACGAAAACCTCTCGCTTTCCAACTATTCGACCCTTCGTACCAAAATACAAGAAGCGAACCGCAACCTCTCGCAAGACGCTTTGGACGATATGACCGCGATCATGAAAGTCAAAGGACCGGACGGGAAATTCGCCCTCGAAGGGCAGGAGGATTGGTTCTCGATGACTTTCTTCTCCTCCCATATCTCGGATGAAAAAATGAAAAAGATCCTCGATATTATGGATTATCTTCTCTCGGAAGAAGGAACGATGCTCGCGGCGTACGGTTTTGAAGATTATGATTACACGGTGGACGCTTTGGGCAACGTATCCTTAACCGAAGCCGGCTGGGAAAAGGATTCTACGGGTCGCTATATCGATAAGTATAACGGCGCGAAATATCTCCGCTATATGTGTACCCTCGGTTACGATATGACTTCTTACGATCCGATGACCGATCAAAAATCGTACGAGATCTTAGCGAATTGGACGGAGTTTATGAAAGAACAGCAAGCGGCAGGCAATCTTCGCGTTTTGAACGAAGATCCCGCCGTCAAATGGCTCAATACCGCGAATAAGGCGAGGAGCGCCGGAAAACTCCTCGAAGACGCGAACGCCGCCGTCATGCAATATTGCTACGGCAGCATTACTCTCGATAAATATAAAGCGGCAGTAAACGATTCGACCTGGCAAAAGGTTCTGAAAGAGATCAACGAAGCGCTCGCTAATTAACGTTTATGAAAAAAATAACGGCAATTTTGATCCTTTTAACGCTTATCCTGACTTGCGCTTTCGCTTGTAAAAAGCAAAGCGCGTCCGGAGAGAGCTATTTCTCGAAAGACGACGTAGTCTCCGAATCTTTCGACGGGCTCGGCGTGGAATGGGGAACGTACGAAGACGTAAACAAAACGGTAAAAGGCTCTTGGGATCGTGTTATCGCCTCGGTGGACAAGCTGAATCCCTCTTTGGTTCGCTGTATGACCAATCTCGATTGGTTCGTCGTGGACTTCGACAATCAAAATACGGACGATCCTTCCGACGATACTTGGAATTACACTTTTAACAACAAGTATATGGTAAACGCGTCCAACGTTCTCGATTATTGTCAGGAGAAAGGGATCCGCGTTGCATTCGGCGTTTGGAACGTGATCGGAAACGTCGATCCCGATAAAGATCTGTATAAAATGATCCCGAACGCGACTTCCGATCCCCGTTGGGCAAAAATGATCGCGGATCTTATGGAGTACTTGATCGAGATCAAAGGATATAGCTGTATTCGCTGGTTCGTAAATACGAACGAACCGAATAACGTGGGTGTGGTCGGTTCGTCCAAAAACGCCTACAATACATACGCCAAGTGGGAAGCGGGCGTTAAAAGCGTCAGGCGCGCTTTGGACGCGGTCGGACTCGGCGATATCGATATCATCGGCGGAGACACGACGGGCCTTGTGGGATCCACGCAGTATTTACCCAAAATCGCTTCCAACTTAAAAGACGTAGTTCATAATTACGGACTGCATATGTACGTCAGCAATTACGACATTGATAACGCGAAGTATCAGAAAAACCTTTCGTCTTTGTATAAGAAAGTGCAGAAAAAAGATCGCGCTCTCGGTTATTCCAAGCAGATGATCATTTGGGAAGCCGGTCTTTTGGACGGTAAAAACGTTATAACCGACTGCAACGCCTATATCATGAATTGCTCGTACGGCTTGCGCATGGCGGATTATACCGTGCAAAGCATTCTCGCCGGCGTAAACGGACTCGTTTATTGGGATTTGGACGACGCGATGCACTTTATGTATAACGAAACGGGAAATACGGCGAAAGAATGGGGTATGTTCTCCACGCTCGCTTCCGCTCCTTCCGCAAAACAGGAATATCGTCCTTGGTTCCATTCTTCCGTTCTTTTGACCAACCTTTTCCGCCCCGGTAACGTTGTTTATAAAGCTTCTTCGGCTGCGGCGGGCGTCAGAACTCTCGCCACCGTTTCCTCGGATCGGAAGATGGGCGGTTTCGTTGCGGTAAACAGCACGCGCTTCCCCGTAACCGAAGAGTTCGCGATCGAAGAAAAGGTAAACGGAAGCGGAAAACTTTATATTTATATCTATAATGAAAAAAGCCTGAGACTCGGCGCGGACGGATTCGTGGTTCCGAATTACGTGATCGACGGTAGCTTGAACGCAAAAACCAAGGTCGAAGTTCCGCCTTCGTCCGTTGTGTTCGTTTCCAGTGAAAGAATATAGGGAGAGGATATGAAAAAGAAGATCTTGCTTATCGCTTTTTGTCTTTTGATCGCTTCTCTCGTTCTTGCCTCTTGCGCGGGCGGAGAAAAAAATCTTTCTTCAAACGACTTTACCGCTGTTTCCGTAAAAGGGGAGATCGGCGATTTTTCCGCAATTTCTCCGAAAGACGGAATGATTTCTCTTTCCGTTCCCGAATTCTCTTGGACGGAAGCGGAAGGGGCGGAATCATATGTTCTCGAAATCGCTTCAACGGAAGAATTCGCCGCGGATGACGCCGCTTATTTGAAAAAGACGGGTATAGTCGATTCGCATTTCCGCATCGGCGCCGCGATCAAAACCAAGAATAAAACCTATTATTGGCGCGTAACGGCGGTCAATTCGAACAACGCAAAGCTCTTTTCGGACGAAGTCCAAAGCTTTTATTATCAGGCGAACGTGCAGGAAGAAGTCGCGATCGACATCGCCTATGCGGACGAATGGACGGTACACGAAGTCGGTTCGAAAGCGACCGTTGCGATCGATAAAAAAGACTTTTTCGGAAACGGGAAAGATTCCTTGACCGTTCGTTTTGACGAAGAGGATACCAATCGCGGAACAGGGTTTGAAGAGTCGGACGGTTGGGTCGTGGTGACCCACAGCCAAGAGATCGAGTTTTACGGCGTGGACGCTTTTTATTTCAATTTTTATTACGCCGGAAACGATTCCGAGATCTATTTCCGCGTTGTGGATGAAGATAACGAATATTGGCACGCGCCGATCAAACTTGCAAACAACGCGAAACAAACCGTGATCATTCGGTTTGACGAATTTGAGCTTCGAACCAAAGGGGGAACGCCGATCCTCAACCAAGTATTCGATTATAATTACATCAAATCCTTCGAGCTCGTTTTCGAAAAATCCTTCGGAGACGGAATCGCCTATCTTTCCGATCTTCGCGCGATCAATTACGAAAAGTACGGCGACCTCTTTATCTCCTCTTTTGATTTTAATTCGTTTAAGGACTCGCTTACTTGCGAGAACTATAACTTCGGGATCGACGTTTCGGAAGACGGTTCTTCTCTTACTTATGCTTTCAGCGGCAGCGCGAACGAAAGGAACGAGCGCGGCATCCAAGGATACGGCTTCGTTAAAACGGATATCGGCAAACTTCTCGCAAAAGGAGACGCTTTGTCTCTCGATCTTTCGCTAACGAACGCGTCGAATTTCGCTTCGGGTAAGATCCTGATCCGCGTCGTAGAGGAAGACGGCGACAGGTGGGTTTTCTCGCAAAAAGTCTCCTCGATCCCCTCTTCCGGTAAGCTCGTGATCCCGTATTCGGCGTTTATGCTTTCCGAGTTCAAAGGTGACGGATTCCGTCAGTTTTATTATATAAAAGCCTTCCAACTCGGCCTCGAAAGCGTTTGGTCGGGCGGCGCGGTCACCGTGTCGAACGTTCGCGTCGTAACACTCTCCGACGAAGTTGAAAATTTGTATCATACTTCGGTTTCGGAAAACGGCGTGATAGAAGATTTCTCATCTTATTCCAATTCGCTCGATCTCTATTACGTTTGGCAAGCGTCCTCTTCGAATAAAGACGAAGAACTCTCTCTCGACGGCGAGTACGCGTTCGGCGTTCATAATCAAGCGGGGAGATTCGGCTATAAAACCGATATGGGCGAGGCTGTTTACGGCGTCCGTTTCGAAGCGGCGGAAGGGTATAACGGCGTCGAAGTGCAGGCGATGGACGCCTCGAACGAGGGCATAAAGGCAAAAATGACCGTAACCGTGTACGCCGATACGGGCGAAGCCTATTCTTACACTGTGGACGCGCTTTCTTCCGATTGGCAAAGCTATAAGATCGCATTTTCCGATATGACGCTCGCGGAAGGTTATTTCGGCTCGGCGGAAGTTCTTTCGAGCGACAATATCGTCGGCTTCTCCGTCTCTTTCGAGTATTCCTTCTATCGGTCGGTTTTGGGAGCGAAGATCGCGGATCCGAAATACCTTGCGAATAATTACGTATATCTCGATAATATCCGCTTTATTACCGTTTCCGAATCTTCCGTTTCCGAGCTTTCCGATAAGATCGTCCCTTCGCAAAATAACGCGAAACTCGCCGTTATCTCATCGTTTGACGAAGACAGCGCGGAAACGTTGTCGTGGGAAACGTCCTCTTCCGAATCGTATGCCGGTTTGACTATGTCTTCCGACGTAAAAGAGGGAGAAGGGCAAAGCCTCGCTCTCTCTTACAAAACCAAGATGGACGCGGTCGGATACTTTACTTCCCTCAAAGTGGATCCCTCGGTGGACGCTTCCGGCATAACGTTTATGATGAAAGGAGATCCTTACGGCGCGATCGTGTACGTGAATCTGTTTGTTTCGTATAACGGAACGAATTATCAAGTACGCAAAGAGATCCAAAACGTCTCTCCCGAATGGAAAACGTATAAGATCGGCTTTTCGAACTTTACGGACGTAAACGGCGGAAGTTTCTCGATGGCGAAAAAATACGTTTCCTCTCTTACGCGCGTTTCCGTTGCGGTTAAGAGCTTCGGCGGGAACTACAATGTGTCTTCCGTTCTACTGGACGAGATCGTCCTCGACGGAACGATCGATTACGAAACTTATACGATCGCTTAATACGGCGAAATACAGCAAAGAAGGACTGAAAAATGAAACTTAAAAAATATGACAAAAACCCTATATTGAAACCGATCGGAGACTCTTGGGAGAGCCTTTGCGTTTTGAATCCCGCCGTCCTATACGACGAAGAGTCCAAGCGTTTTAAGATGCTTTATCGCGCGGCGGGGCAAGACGCCACGCATCATATTTATCTCGGTCTTGCCGAAAGCGAAGACGGTTTTACTTTCGAAAGGAAATCTCCTTCTCCCGTTCTTTCTCCAGATCTCAACGGAGCCGACGGCGGTTGCGTGGAGGATCCCCGTCTCGTAAAAATGGGCGATTATTATTATTTGACGTACGCTTCGAGAACGTTTGCGCCGGGGCAGTATTGGCGGGAAGATTGCGGTTATTTCGGATTTCAGCCGCAGGAAGGGCCGACGATGCTGATCAATAACAACAGCGTGACGCATCTTGCGATCAGCCGCGACTTGAAGGAATGGAAAAAGCTCGGACGCATAACGGATAGCCGTTTGGATGATCGCGACGTTTACATTTTCCCCGAAAGAGTAGCCGGACGCTTCGTTCGACTTTCCCGCCCGATGGAATGGTGCGGCAAGGGATTTGAAAACGAAAATCCCGCGATATGGATCGCCTATTCGGACGATCTTATGGAATGGGGTAAGCCTTCTTTATTGATGCAGGGCAAAGAGTGGTGGGAAGACGCGAAGATCGGCGGTTCCACTCCTCCCGTAAAATGTAAATACGGCTGGCTGCTTCTCTATCACGGCGTTGCGAAAAAAGACGGCGCGTACAGAGTCGGCGCGGTGATCTTGGACGAAAAGGATCCTTCCCGCATTCTCGCGCGCACGAAAGACTTCGTTATGGAGCCTGAATTCTCCTTTGAAACGGACGGATATTACAACGGCTGCGTTTTCCCGACGGGGATCGCCGTAAAAGACGGCGTTATGTACGTTTATTACGGCGCGGCGGATAAGTTCGTTTGCGTTGCTACCGCTCCTTTCGAAGAGTTTGTCGAAAGTGTGTATCGAGAGGGTAAATTATGAAAAAACGGTTCTGTATTCTGATTGCGATCGCTTGCGCGTTTAGCGTTCTAATCGCGCTTCCTTCCTGCTCGAAGGGGAAACAATACGCTTACGAACCGCTCCGTGCGACCGCCCGCTTTATGACCAATACCGAGGGACAGGTCATTACATTAAGCTCGGGGAAAGAAGCGATTTCCGAAAATACGCTCTTTTATAAAACCACCGTAACGGTGGGCGAAACATTAACGCCGCCTTCCGATTCTCCCGAAAGAAAAGGCTATCTTTTTTCCGGTTGGGCAGTGGATAAAGAGGGGACCGCTTTATTTGATTTTTCCAAGCCGCTGACGGGGAGCGTAAATTTGTTCGCAAAGTGGGTCAGAGACGAGGAAAACGAAGAAACGGAAGATTACGCCGAGCCCGTTTTGACTTTTACCGAAACGATAGACGAAACGTCTCCGTTCCGCCTGATCGGTGTTTGCAATCAACCGGTAAAAGAGGGCGTCGTTCGCCTGACCACAGCCGGCGTTAACCGTCTCGTTTCTTATTCGGAAGATGTTCGATCGCTCTTGAATTACACGCGCTCGTCGCAAACGGTACTGAAAAGCGCAACGTACTCTCTCGGGATCGTCAGCCTGACTTATGCGGTAAACGCTGAGGAGACCAAAATCGATGTAACGGTCGAGGACGTAACTTCCTCTCTCGTCGTAACGGACGCGGAAGGTTCTTCGATGAACGTCGCAAGCTTCGAAACGAAGGCGAAGCGATACGAATCTTCCTCTTTCGATTCGTATAAAGTCGTTATGGGGGGATCTTCCTCTATGGAAAATTGGTCGGATTCCACCCTTAAGATGGCGCCCGTTACGACCAAGAACGTGGGTATCGGCGGATCGGCTTCCTATCATTGGCTGAATTGTTACGCCGATCGCTTGATCATTCCCTATAACCCCCGCGCCGTCGTTTTGTACGTCGGGATCAACGATATTATCAATTTCAGAAAAACCGGCGCGCAAACGGCGGAGACTCTCATCAAACTTTTCGAACATTTACACGATCGTTTGCCGAACGCCACCGTTCATTTTATCCTGATCAATCACGTTCCCGGGTATTACGCGGCGTATAAAACCCAGATCGACGCCGCGAACGATAGGGTCATTGCGTACGCGGCGACGCACGAATACTTGAATATCATCGACGCGGGCACCGTTCTCGAGAAAGAGTCAGGAAAGTATTCCGAGGCGTATTTCTTAAACGACGGATTGCATATGTCGCAAGCGGGTTACGTCCTTTGGGGCGCGGAAGTCAGAAAAGCGGTCATCGCAAACGATAAGGAGCGTTATGAAAATGATTGAACACAGAATCGATATGTATCGTTATGAACCCGAGCTTCGATCCATCATCGAAAAGCAGGGAAGAAGTTGTAAGGTGCTTTTTTACGGGAGCAGTACCTTCGGCATATGGAAAGAGATCGAAATTCTCTTTAAGGATTACGACGCGATCAACGCCGGGTTCGGCGGCTCCACCTCCGACGAAGCTCTTTTTCATTACGAGCGCGTCGCGAAACCGTTTTCTCCGAAAGTCGTCGTTTGGTATTACGGGGATAACGAGCCCGTTTGTTCCTATACGGTGGAAGAGACCAAAGAGCTTTTCCTTGCAACTTGGGAGAAGTTTCGGAAGGATTTTCCGACCGTTAAGATCGTTACGATCGCAACTAAAACCAGTTTCGCAAGGGACGAATATAAAGATTTCGTTCGCGAGCTGAACGAATGGCAAAAAGAGATGGCGAAGTCGTCTGACTGGCTGACCTTTATCGACACCGCGGATCTTTGTAAGGACGAGAAGGGGAACTATATCTTCGAGAATTATCTGGACGATAAGCTCCATTTCGGCCCCAAGGCTTACGCCGTTTTGGAAAAAAGGATCAAGGCCGTATTGAGCGAAATATGCGATTAGTCCGAGAGGAAGACCTTACGAGGGCAAATAAAAAGGTTAAGCGTGATTTCGCGCTTTACCTTGCGATCGCTTGCGTTTATCTTGCGGCGGCGTTGCTCCTTTTGTTTTTCTCTCCCGACTCGTATGTTCCGTTTCTTATCGCGGATTCCGTTATTTCGGCGGCTTTCGGCGTGTTTTCGGTGTATTTCTTTACCGTTTCTTTTCATCTTTCGAGAAAGAAAAGAGATCGGATCGAAAAAGCCCTCTCCGCTCTTCCGGAAAAGGATTTCGGCGTTTATCTCTCGCCCGACGGAGAGCGAACGGAAGACGGAGTTCGTTTGGTCGCGTACTTGTTTCTCGTTCGGGGAAACGAGCGGGAATACAAGTCCTTTACCCCTCTTTCGCTTAAAGAGGGCGGGAAATATTTGATCGAATCGGGCGCGGGATTTCTTCTCGCGTTGGAGGAAGAAGATGAATCGTTATTTTAAGGAAACGTTTTCTTCCGAATGGATCAAGTACGTTGCGGTCGTCATTTTATCGATATTGATTATGACGGCGGCATTCGGGCTTTATCACGCGCCCAAAGAACAGGAAAAGATCGACTTGTTTTTCGCGGGGAAAGTAAAGGATTATTCCTTTGAAAAAAGCGCGAAAATGAGCGTCGAAGGGATCAAAAAGGTGGAGATTTCTTCCTCGGATCCCAAGGATAATACCTTTCATCATAAGTATTCCGTCGTCGGGTTGAACGGGGCGGACGTCGTTCTCGTTCCGCTTTCGATCGCGGAAAAAACCGAATGCAAAACGGCGTTTTATCCTTTGTCCGAGGTCGAAGATCCGTACTTGCAGGAAGGGCAAGCATACGGCGCTTTTCTCCCCGATCAAGCGAAAGAAGCTCTTTCGCGCTACTTCTTATTCGGTGAAGAGAGATACGTCGTGTTCGTCGTCGCTTCTTCCGTAAACGCGGGAAGGCTCTCCGATCGCGCGATCGATTTCGCAAAGTGGCTGGTTCGATATGTTTAAGCATAAAGCTTTGAAAGTAAATAAGGAAGACGCGTCTCTTCCGAAAAACAGAAAAGAACTGTTCCTGACCGTCCTGAAAGACGATTTTTATCTTCTTTCCGAACTCAGTATTCTTCTTTTTCTGTTCTCCTTGCCTCTCGCGGGCGGATTCACTTTCGAGCTTACTTTGCTTGCTCGTATGGGGGAAGTTACGGCGCAAAAGTTCTTTTCCGTATGCTTTTACTCGGCGCTCATCGAGATCCCTCTGTGGGGCGTTCGCTATATCGGGCGTTACGCGGCGTTCGGCGTTATGAAACACCGCGTGCATAACGAGGGCGGCTACGTAAAAGAACTCTTTTTCGAAGGCTTGAAAAAGGGCGCTTTACGCGGTTTCTTGATCGGGCTTTTCTTCGGTGCGATCGCGTTTTTATGGCAGATCGGATGCGCTTTCCTGCTCTCCGTTTCGGACAGCGCTTTATGGAAAGGGCTCGGCGTCGGAGGCGTTACGATCGCGTTTTTGATCGTGTTTGCCGCGGTGGAATGCTTTCTCGCGGGGGAACAATTTTACGAGCTATCCTTTTTCGGATCGCTCAAAAACGGGTTTTCCTTCGCGCTTGCTTCTTTTCCCGCGTCCGCATTGCATTTTGTACTTTGCATGGGAGTACCCCTCGTTTTGACCGTCGTCAGCTATTACAGTCTGATCGGAGTCGGTCTCGTGTGGGCGCTTTGGGGAGACGGGGTAACCGTTCTCGCCGCCACGCTTTACAGCCATCGGCTGTTTGACAAATATATAAATTCGGTTTATTATACCGACTATATAAATAAAGGATTATCGAGAGAAGAAAAGGAGAGAAAAGATGGCTGATCTTTTGCTGGAAAACGTTTATAAGGTGTATGAAGGCGGCGTGCGCGCCGTATCCGATTTTAACCTGAAAATCGCGGATAAAGAGTTTATCGTGTTCGTCGGTCCTTCCGGTTGCGGAAAGAGTACGACCCTTCGTATGATCGCGGGGCTTGAAGAGATCACTTCGGGTAGCTTGTATATCGGCGGCAGCAAGATGAACGACGTCGAACCCAAGGATCGAAACATCGCGATGGTGTTCCAAAACTACGCGCTTTATCCGCATATGACCGTATTTCAGAATATGGCGTTCGGGTTAAAGTTGCGTAAAACCAACCCGAAAGAGATCGAGTCGCGGGTCAAAAGAGCGGCGGAGATCCTCGGCATAACCGATCTTCTCGAGCGCAAGCCGAAGGCTCTTTCCGGCGGTCAAAGGCAGAGAGTCGCTCTCGGTCGCGCGATCGTTCGCGAACCGAACGTTTTCCTTTTGGACGAACCTTTGTCTAACTTGGACGCAAAATTGCGCGTGCAGATGCGTTCCGAAATCACCAAACTGCATAAAAAACTCGCTACGACCTTTATTTACGTGACGCACGATCAAACGGAAGCGATGACGATGGGAGATCGGATCGTCGTTATGAAAGACGGGCTTATTCAGCAAGTCGATTCTCCCGCAACCTTATACGAACAGCCGCGTAACGTGTTCGTGGCGACCTTTCTCGGTTCTCCGCAGATGAACATTTTCCAAGCGACGCTCGAAAAAGAAGGAGACCATCTCTTCGTTTCATTCGGAGAAGGGCAACGCGCTGAATTTACTAAAACCAAAGCGAAGCAGCTTTCAAACGAATCTTACGTCGGTTCGACCGTTCTTTTCGGCATTCGCCCGGAGAATATCAAACTCGGAAAGGAAGGGATCCAAGCGAAGGTGGACGTCGTGGAGCATCTCGGCAGCGAAACCATCGTGTACGCCGAAGTTAAGGGACTCAAAGACAACGTCATCGTTAAGATCCCCACGAATTACGAGATCACCGAAGGAATGGAAGTTCGCCTCGTGTTCGATATGGATCGCTCGCACCTTTTCGATAGCGAAACCAAGCAGGCGATCATGGGCGTTCCGGACGTAAACAAGATTCCCGCCGCGGTGGAAAACGGAGATCTCGTTCTCGGAAAGCAAAGATTCCCCCTTCCCGAAAGCGTAAAAGAGAGATTCTTCGATTTTACGCTGCGCGATCTTAAAGAGATCCGCGTTCCGTCCGGCGAAGTTTCCACGGAAGCGTTGCCCGACAGTATCGCCGTTCAAGCGAAAGTCGATTTCGTCGTTCCGGGTAGCGATTCAACCGCCGTTTACGCAACCACCGATCTTGCGACGGGGCAATTCGTGTTCCGAATGAAAGATTCCGCTCTTAAAGCGGGCGACGAAGTAACTTTGTATATCGCTTTCTCGGATATTTCTTTCCACTCCGAGGACGGTTTGCGCTTGAACAGCCGAGAAAAAGTTTCGGATAACAAAGCGCCTTGCGTCGTAAAAACGAAAGACGGGAAAACGAGCGTCAAAGTCGGCGGAAAAACCCTTGTTTATCCCGATCTCGGCGTAAAAGACGGGGCTTATACGATGCGGCTTTTGTCCGACAAGATCGGATTTGTTTTCGATAAAAAATTCGCAAAAAAGAACAAGATCGAGAGGGTGGACGCGGCGAATACGTTAAAAGCCAAAGCATACGACGAGGATCGGATCGGCGACAAGAACGCCGTTTATTGCTCCGTAAAGGGATTTCCCTCTTACGTGACCGCCGTTCTTCCCGCCGTTTTCTCGGTATATAAAATGCCGGTATTCAAATTCGTTATCAACCAAGACAGCTTTGTTTTGGAATAAAATAGCAAGAAACAACCAGCCAAATGGCAAAAAGAGGAGACTATGAGAGACGTTAAACAACTATATGAACTTTGGAAAAATAAGGTAAAAGAGAAAGAACTCGCGGACGAGCTTGCCTCGATCGAAAAAGACGAAGAGAAGATCTCGGACGCATTTTATCGCGACCTCGAATTCGGAACGGGCGGGCTCAGAGGCGTTCTCGGCGCGGGAACCAACCGAATGAACGTTTATACCGTAGGAAAAGCCACCCAAGGGCTTGCGTCATACGTTTTGTCCCATTATGAAGAAGGCAAGAGAAGCGTTGCGATCAGTTATGATTCCCGCATCAATTCGCGCCTGTTCGCGGAGCGTGCCGCGTCTATTTTCGCCGCTAACGGGATCCAAGCGTATATTTATAAAACGCTGATGCCCACGCCCTGTTTGTCCTATGCGGTAAGAAGACTCGGCTGTTCCGCCGGCGTTATGGTGACCGCGTCGCATAATCCCGCGAAGTATAACGGTTATAAGGTTTACGGGTCTGACGGTTGCCAAATTACCGAAGAAGCCGCGGCGGAGATCCTTTCCGCGATCCAAAAGACAGACGCGTTCGAGGGCGTTTCGGCGCTTCCTTTCGAAAAGGCGCTTTCCGACGGCCTCGTTTCCTATATCCCGGATGAAGTGCTGACCGAATTTATCGAGAGAGTTAAAAAAGAATCGGTCGTAAAGGGCGAAAAAGTGGATCGCAGCGCAAAGATCGTTTACACGCCGCTGAACGGAACGGGTCTCGTTCCCGTAACACGTATTCTGAAAGAAACGGGATTTGAGAACGTGATCGTCGTAAAAGAGCAGGAATTGCCGGACGGGCATTTCCCTACCTGCCCTTATCCCAATCCCGAGATCCGTGAAGCCTTGACAGTCGGGCTTAACCGCGCGGAAGAACTCGGCGCCGATATCCTCATCGCGACCGATCCCGATTGCGACAGAGTCGGCATCGCGGTTAAGAACAAGCAGGGCGGATTCTCCCTCTTGACGGGAAATGAAGTCGGTTTCTTGTTGATCGATTTTATCTCGCAAATGCGCTTGAAGTCGGGAACGATGCCGAAGGATCCCGTTATGGTCAAAACCATCGTTACGAGCGACCTTGCCGAAAAAATCGCTTCCAAATACGGCGTTAAAACAAAGAACGTTTTGACCGGCTTTAAGTATATCGGCGAACAGATCGGACTTCTCGAAAAGCAAGGCAAAGCGGATTCCTATATCTTGGGATTCGAAGAGAGCTACGGTTATTTGACGGGGAGCTACGTTCGCGATAAGGACGCGGTGGACGGTGTGTTTATGATCGCGGAAATGTTTGCTTACTACCGCGCTCACGGTGTTTCGCTCCTTGATAAACTCAGCGAGATCTATCGAGAATTCGGACATTTCGTTTCCACTCTCGAAAGCAAAACTTTCGAAGGCGCGGAAGGCTTTGTAAAGATGCAGGAGATCATGAACGAGTACCGCAAGGCGAAAGAAGTGGAAGGCAAAAAAGTCGTTTCGATGAAAGACTATTCTCTCGGGATCGACGGATTGCCGAAATCGAACGTCGTAAAATTCGTCCTCGAAGACGGCAGCACGCTCGTTGTCCGTCCGTCCGGAACGGAGCCCAAACTGAAAATATATCGTTGTTCTTTGGCAAAAGAGTAATCTTAAAAAGAAAAAGCAGGTGAGCGATCGAAGAAAATCCTTCGATCGCTCGTTTTTTTTGCCTTTGCGCCCGAAAATGAGAGTAAAATAGAAGACGGCGCAACAAAAAAGTATTATAATAAATTTACGAAAATAAAAAAGAGGGCGTTATGTTAGAGCTTGAAAACCTTTCCTTCGCCGTTTCGGACGAAGGCTCGGAAAAAGAAATCATAAAGGGCGTCAGCCTGAAAATAGAAAACGGAAAGACTGTCGTGATTACCGGTCCGAACGGCGGCGGCAAGTCCACCCTTGCGCGCCTGATCATGGGGATCGAAAAACCGATCTCGGGTAGGATTCTTTTGAACGGGCGAGATATTACCGATTTATCCGTTACCGAAAGGGCAAAGATGGGAATTTCCTTCGCCTTTCAGCAACCGGTCAAATTCAAAGGATTGAAAGTCATCGATCTCCTTCGCCTCGCCAGCGGGAAAAGGCTTTCTGTGGGAGACGCTTGCGAATATCTTTCTTCCGTCGGGCTATGCGCTCGCGATTATATCGATCGTGAGCTGAACGCAAGTTTGTCCGGCGGCGAACTCAAACGCATCGAGATCGCCGAGATCATCGCGCGAAATTCTCTGCTTTCGATCTTTGACGAACCCGAAGCGGGGATCGACCTTTGGAGCTTTTCCAATCTTATTAAAGTTTTCGGCGAAATGAAGAAAAACAATCCGGACGGCGCGGTCGTCATTATTTCGCACCAAGAACGCATATTGAATATTGCGGACGAGATCGTCGTAATCCGAAACGGAAAGGTCGCAAAAGCGGGAAGAAAAGACGAGATCCTTCCTTCCTTGATGACCACCGAAGAGCTCGTGGGCGTTTGTCCCAAGAACGTATAAGGAGAGAAGTATGAAATTTGACGAGATCCAACTTCGTTTGCTGGAAGAGATCGCCGAACTGCACGGCGTTCCCGAAGGCGCGTATAATATTCGCTCCAATTCCGAAGCGCTCGGAAGAAGATCCACGGAACATATCGTGATCACTCCGAAAAAAGACGTTTCGGGGATCGACATCGAAATCAAAGCGGGAACCAAGAACGAAAGTGTGCATATCCCCGTCGTTATGACGAAAAGCGGATTAAAAGAAACCGTTTATAACGATTTTTACGTCGGTGAAGACGCGGACGTTTTGATCGTTGCGGGTTGCGGGATCGATAACTGCGGAGACGGCGATTCCGAGCATGACGGCGTGCATCGTTTCTTTTTGAAAAAAGGAGCGAAAGTTCGATACGTTGAAAAGCATTACGGCTCGGGGAACGGCAAGGGAAAGCGTATTTTGAACCCCGTAACCGAAGCGTATTTGGACGAAGGCGCTGAAATGACGATGGAGATGGTTCAGATCAAAGGCGTAAGCGACACGACCCGAACCACTCTTGCCGATTTGAAAGAGAACGCAAAACTCGTCGTTCGCGAGCGTTTGATGACTCACGAGGACCAAACGGCGGTCAGCGTGTACGACGTTAAACTCAGCGGGGAAGGTTCCAGCGCGGACGTCGTTTCCCGCGCGGTCGCGAAGGGCAATTCTTTTCAAAAATTCGAAGCGAAAATAACCGGCGACGCCCCTTCTTACGGACACACGGAATGCGATTCCATTATTATGGATAACGGTAAGATCCTCGCCGTTCCTTCTCTTCAAGCGAACAACGTGGACGCTTCTCTCGTTCACGAAGCGGCGATCGGTAAGATCGCGGGCGAACAGCTTGTAAAATTGATGACCCTCGGGCTGACGGAAGCGGAGGCGGAAGAACAGATCATAAACGGCTTCCTTCGCTGATCGGACGGGGAATATAAAAAATGCGGCGGCAATGATGCGCTGAGCGGCGCTTGCCGCCTTTTTCTTTTTTTTTCTATCGGCGCCTTATCGATTTTTACGCGGTCGATCGGTTTTGTCGATACCCTCCGAAAAAACTCTCATTTTTGAATGCGGCTATCAAATTTTTTGTTGGATTTTATTTTCGGAGAGTCAAAAAATGTCGCCTCGATTCTTGACTATCCGACCCTCTGACCGTATAATGTTTTTAACGAGGTGTTTTATGTATAAAATTCTTGCGAAAAAAAGTTTGAATCCAACTGTTACCTATATGGAGATCGAAGCGCCGCTCGTAGCGAATAAGGCGAAAGCGGGTCAGTTTATCATTCTTCGTGTGGACGAAGAAGGGGAGCGCATTCCCTTAACGATCGCCGGCGTCAATAAAGAAACGGGCGCCGTTAAGATCATCTTTCAGATCGTGGGCGCCACGACGGAAAAACTCAACCACAAAGAAGCGGGAGAGTGTATTCAGGATTTCGTCGGTCCGCTCGGAACCCCGACTCATATCCAAGGGTTGAAGAAGGTTTGCGTTGTGGGCGGAGGCGTCGGTTGCGCGATCGCGCTTCCCGTTGCGGAGGCTCTCCACGCGCAGGGAACGGAAGTTACGAGTATTATCGGGTTCAGAAACAAAGACCTTTTGATCTTGGAAGATGAATTTAAGGCTTGTTCCGACCGCCTCGTCGTTATGACGGACGACGGATCTTACGCTCGCCACGGAAACGTGACCGTGCCTTTAAAAGAAATGTTGGACGCGGGAGAAACGTTTGATATGATCATTACGATCGGACCCTTGATTATGATGAAATTCGTAACATTGACGGCGAAACCCTTCGGAACGCCCGTTACCGTTTCGATGAACCCCATTATGATAGACGGAACGGGTATGTGCGGCGGTTGCCGTTTGTCTCTTTTGCAAGAAGGCAAGCGCGTTACGAAATTTGCCTGCGTGGACGGACCGGACTTTAACGGTTACGAAGTCGATTTCGACGAAGCGATGGCAAGAGGCAGAACGTATTTCGATTTCGAACGTAAGGCGCACGAGAAAGCCTGCAATCTCTTTAAGGGGGTATAATTATGCCGAATATGAATCCGAAAAAGAACGAAATGCCTACCCAAGCGCCCGAGGTTCGCGCGCATAATTTCAGCGAAGTTGCCCTCGGATACGAAGAGAGCGTCGCGGTGGACGAAGCCAATCGTTGCCTGAATTGCAAAACGATGCCTTGCGTTTCCGGTTGCCCGGTCAATATTCGTATTCCCGAATTTATCGCCAAGGTTCGCGAGATGGATTTCGAAGGCGCTTACGAAGTAATCAGCAAAACTTCCAGCTTGCCCGCCGTTTGCGGTAGGGTATGCCCGCAGGAAACCCAATGCGAAAGCAAATGCGTAAGGGGGATCAAGGGAGAAAGCGTCGGGATCGGAAGGCTCGAACGCTTCGTTGCCGATTATCATAACGCGCATTCGAAAGAGGCGCCCGTTCGCCCCTCGTCGAACGGACACAAAGTCGCCGTGATCGGATCGGGTCCTTCGGGATTGACCTGCGCCGGTGACCTCGCGAAAAAAGGCTACGCCGTAACGGTGTTCGAAGCCCTTCACCTTGCGGGCGGCGTTCTCGTATACGGGATCCCGGAATTCCGTCTTCCGAAAGCCATCGTCCAAAAGGAAGTGGAAACTTTGAAAATGCTCGGCGTGGAAATTATGACGAACGTCGTAATCGGAAAGACGCTGACGGTGGACGAGCTTTTCCAAATGGGATTCGAAGCGATCTTTATCGGATCGGGCGCGGGACTTCCGAATTTTATGAACATTCCGGGCGAGGCTTTGAAAGGCGTTTATTCCGCAAACGAATTCTTAACGAGAAGCAATTTGATGAAAGCGTATAAAGACGAACCCGATACTCCGATTATGAAAGGAGGAAAAGTTGCGGTCGTAGGCGGCGGAAACGTTGCGATGGACGCGGCTCGTACGGCGCTTCGTCTCGGCGCGGAAAAGGTGTATATCGTGTATCGTAGATCGATGGACGAGCTTCCCGCCAGAAAGGAAGAAGTGGAACACGCGATCGAAGAAGGGATCGAATTTAAGCTTCTGACGAATCCGATCGAGATCCTCGGCTATAAGAATCAAGAAGATCCGCGCGATCCGAGAAACGGATCCGTTATCGGAATGAAATGTATTAAAATGGAGCTCGGAGAACCCGATCAAAAGGGTAGAAGGCGCCCCGTTCCCGTCGAAGGATCGGAATTCGATATGGATCTCGACGTCGTTATTATGGCGATCGGAACTTCCCCCAATCCTTTGCTGAAAAACACGACGGAAGGACTCGAAGTCAATAGCCACGGCGGTATCATCGTTACGGAAGGCGGGCTGACTTCGCGCGTTGCGGTGTATGCAGGCGGAGACGCGGTTACGGGCGCGGCAACGGTTATCTCGGCAATGGGCGCGGGTAAGGTTGCGGCAAAAGCGATCGACGAGTATCTTTCGAAATAATTTCGATCGATGTTAAAAAGCGCAAGGGCGATCCCTTGCGCTTTTTTCGTGTCTAACTTATTCTCGATCGATTTCCTCTGATTTTCCTTCGCTTTCCGCGCTTGATCCGCCTTCTTTTTTTCGGTCGGGTTCGGAGCTTGGCGCCGCCTTTCTTCGAACTTCCCAATGGAGCGGCTTGGACAAACTCTTATAAACGAGGAAGGTTACGAAACTGACGAGCCCCAAACGAAGTAGGTTGAAGGGCAAAACCGCAACAAGTAAATAATAGAAGTAAAAATTCGCGCGCGTAACATTTTTATACAGCGGCTTGCAAATTTGAACGATAACGTCGAAGTTTCCCTTGAAAAAGAATTCCACGTAAAACGGAACGGAAACGAAACGATTGATCGCGATCGCCGCCGCGGTTGCAAGGATCGTTCCCGCGATCATTCCGAGAACCGCATTTTTTTTGGTTTTGTTGCGCGCGTAAATGACGGAGGCGGGAACAACGTACAAGATCCCGAGGATCATATCGGTGATCTCTCCCACGAACGCGGTTCCGCTGAAGGGAAATTTCAATAAGCATTTTATGATTATGACGATCGCGCCGGCAGTCGGCCCGAGCGAAAATCCAGCAAGCAGGGCGGGAAGTTCGGAAAATTGCATATCAAGGAAGGACGGAAACATAAAAGGCAAGCTGAACTTCGCGAACATATATAGAATAAACGCGATCGCGGAAAGCAGGGCGATCTTGGTTATATACGCCGCCGTAACCTTTTTCTTTGCCTGATTCAAGAGTTCTTTCGCCGTCATTTTTTCACCTCCGAATAAAAAAGCCCCGAAACGAAATTCAGGGCTTTTTCCATCGAAAATGAGAGAAAGTTTTGCTTCATCCGGACTTTGACCGTCGGTGCGGGAACTTCCCCCGCTCAACCTTCTTTCGAAGGCTCGTGGACTATACCACCGGTGGGGAATTTCGCCCCGCCCTAAAACGTTTCTGTATTTTTACTTTAACGCGTCGGTTCGCCGCTGTCAACTGTTTTTCATAGAAGTTATGAAGAGATAAGAGAAGAAAAAAGAATGGCGAAATTCTTTTCAAAGGAAAAACCGAATCGGGGCGGAAAAGGGGTTTATTATAAATCGATTGCTTAATGCGAAAAAAGAAAGTATAATCAAAGTATGAAAATGCTGTCGCACAGTGCGGATGAAACGTTGAAGATCGCGGAAACCTTCGCCTCTCGCCTTAGGGGGGGAGACGTCGTTCTGCTTTCCGGAGAGCTCGGCGCGGGAAAAACCACTTTTACCAAGGGGATCGCTAAGGCGCTCGGCGTTTCTTCCGTCGTAACTTCGCCCACTTTTACCATTGTTAAAGAATATGAAGGAACGAAGCTAAACCTGTATCATATGGATCTTTATCGCGTGTCCGGCGATTTGACGGAGCTCGGTCTGGAAGATTATTTGGAAAGGGCTGACGGCGTTTGCGTGATCGAATGGAATTGCATCTCGGATTTTTCGGGACGAGTATGGACTGTCAATATTTCATACGCAGACGATTCTTCCCGCGTAATCGAGATCGAGGAGTAACGAAATGAAAGGTTTAATTATCGATACGTCCCTGAAAAACGCATATGCCGCCGCGTTCGACGGAGAAAAAGAGAGCGTTGTCTATTTCGATCCTTCTCTCTCTACCTCGTCCGGCATAACGCGCGCCGTCCGCGACGCGCTTTCGGCTCTATCTCTTTCGAAGAGAGAATTGGACGGAGTTGCGGCGGTCGTCGGTCCCGGAACGTTTACGGGGATACGAATCGGCGTAAGTTTTGCGAATGCCTTTTGCAGCGCGCTCTCCATTCCTCGTTTTCGATTGACGTCTTTCGTCGTTATGCGGGCGGCGAAACCTTCCGCTCCTTGTTACGCGATCGACGCGGGGCATTCCTCCGCTTACGCCGCTTTTCCTTTCGAAGGAACGATGAAAGAAGTAAACGCGGATATA
Organism: Christensenella sp. UBA4247; assembly: GCA_002395405.1. GTDB lineage: Bacteria > Bacillota > Clostridia > Christensenellales > CAG-1252 > CAG-1252. The sequence goes on along the minus strand of DGWX01000026.1, from coordinate 10,841 downwards.
TCTTCTCTTCCCGAAGGAACCGTGTTTCAAAAAGACGTGGAATCGGATCTTCCTCGCGGCGCGATCATAGCCGCTCGGGTCGCTCTCGAAGAACTTTCTTCCTCTCCCTGCGCCCCCGTTTATTTAACGGATTCCCTGAAACCGCATTATATGAAGCTTTCTCAGGCGGAACGCCTGCTGGCGGAAAAGAAATGAGCGAGTTTTTTATTCGGGAGGCGTCAGAAAAAGACGCGGACGATATCGCCGTTCTCGAATCTTTATCTTTCAAAACCCCGTGGTCAAAAGAAATGATCCTCTCGGAGATGCGAGAGCCGATCTCACATTTTTTCGTTGTCGAAGAATCGGGAAAAATAATCGGATATTACGGTTTTTTACACATTTTAGATGAGCTGCATATATTAAATGTAGCGGTGGATCCTTCTTTCCGAAGGCAAGGAGTCGGCCGCGCGCTGATGGACAGCGTAAAAAGCGAGATGTCGCGCCTCGGCTGTCGCGCCGCGACGCTCGAAGTCCGAGAGAGCAATACCGCCGCCGTTCGCCTTTACGAAAAAGCGGGTTTTTCGCTCGCAGGCGTTCGTCCGCATTACTATATGGATAAGGAAAACGCGCTCATTTATTGGTTAGAGCTTTAAGGAGGCATCTATCAATTACGTTACGTACGGGCAGGGCAAGCACCTGATCTTTTTACATGGCTGGGGCGGCTCCACGGAGTCTTTTCGCGCTCTTGCCGATAAGCTTTCTTCGGATTTTACCGTAACGCTCGTGGATCTTTTCGGGTTTGGCAAAACGCCCCATCCCGATTATCCGCTCGGCGTCGGCGATTACGCGCAAGGCGTTCGCGAAATTATGGAAAAAGAGAAAATGGACTCCGCCGTATTGATCGGGCATTCCTTCGGCGGAAGAGTGGCTCTTCGCCTTGCCGCAGAGTCAAGTCTTGTTTCCGCTCTCGTTTTGATCGACAGCGCGGGAGTTCCGCCTCGGCGCGGCATAAGATATTATTCGAAAGTTTGGCTGTATAAAGTAAAAAAAGCTCTCGGGCTCCGCGTGCGGGGGGCGGGTTCTTCCGACTATAATCGTTTGTCGGGTGCAATGAAAGGAACTTTCGTCCGCGTCGTAAACGAAAGTAACCTCCCCGATTGCGACAAAATCAAAGAGCCTGTTCTCTTGTTTTGGGGGCGAGAAGATAAAGACACTCCGCTTTATATGTGCAAAAAATTGCGCCGAAGATTGAAAAACAGCGAAGCGGTCGTTATAAAAGGCGCCGGGCATTTTTCTTATTTGGAAAGACCCGAATACGCTTTTCGCGTGGTGCGCGCGTTTTGTAAAACGATATGATCCTGCTTCTCATTCTATCCGTCGGCGTTTCTTATTTTTTCGCGTTGCCGTTTTGTTCTCTGCTGCAAGGAAGCGGGTACAAGAGCGCCGTTTTTTTGAAGAGATCGAAAAAATATATCGCGCTCTCGATCGGATATTTTGTATTATTGTCTCCCGCTTCGATCGCGTGCGGCTTTTTGCTTCGGGGAGCTATTTTATACGCGACGTTCTTTTTCTTGTTCCTTTTAACCGCGCTTTTTGTCTTTTTCGTTTCTAAAAAAATGAACGTCAAATTGACGGTGACAAATCGTCTCGTTCGACTCTTGATCGGAGAAACGGCGGTCGCTTTTCTTTCGGAACTTCCTTTTGCGTTTTTCGGCGGATTTCCGATTTGGAGCGTTTCCCCCTCGCTCGCGCCTCTTTTCTCGCTCGTGGCGAATGCGGCGCTGACCCCATTTGAGAAGATAAACAACGCTCGCTACGTCAAGCGCGCGAAAGAAAAACTGTCGGAAATGGACGCGATCAAGATCGGGATCACGGGTAGTTACGGAAAAACGAGCGTTAAAACGGCGCTCGATCGCTTTCTCTCACCCTTTTTCGAAACGCTTACCGCGCCCGAAAACTACAATACGCCGCTCGGGATCGCGCGAATGGTCGAGACGGCAAAAGGAAACGAAGAAATCGTGATCGCGGAAATGGGGGCGCGAAGGCGGGGAGATATAAAAGAATTATGCGAGATCGTTCGCCCTACGATGGGGATCATAACGGGGATCGCGCCGCAACACCTCGAAACCTTCTTATCCCTTGAAAACATCGTAAAGGAAAAGAATGAACTCGCCAATGCGATTTCGAATGAGGGTATCGTGGTGTATAACGTAAGCGATCCTATGGTTCGAAAAATGTCGAATGAACGCGTAGGAAAAAAAATCACCGTCGGATTTGAAAACGCGGATTGCTTGATCAAAAACGTTTGCGTATCGGAGAGAGGAACCGAGTTCGATTTCCTCTTCGGAGAAAAAACATTACGCCTGAATACGCCGCTCGTAGGACTATCCTCTGCCGTAAACTTGTCCCTTGCCGCCGCGGCGGCGTTGTATCTCGGTGTAAAAGAAGAGGCGATTATAGCCGCGGCCGAAGGAATGATACCCGCTCCGCATCGCGCGGAACTATTGAAAAGCGGCGGTCTTTTGATCATAGACGACAGCTATAACGTAAATCCCGTGGGCGCATTTTCCGCGCTTTCCACCTTGCAGCTTATAAAGGGAAATCATAAAATCGTTTATACATCGGGCATGGTCGAGCTCGGAAAAGAAGAAGAGAAACTGAACGTTGCGTTCGGGAAACGAATCGCGGAAGTATGCGACGTAGCGATCGTTGCGAACGGTCCTTACGGGGATTTCGTCAAGAACGGGATTTTGTCCGGAGGCTTTCCGCCGGAAAATCTTTACAGAGTGGAAAACACGGAGGAAGCGACTTCGCTTTTTCCTCGGGTTACGGCGGCGGGAGACGTTGTTTTGATTACGAGCGATCTTCCGCGAGATTATTTATTATAGGAGGCAATATGAACATCGGACTATTATTCGGCGGCAGAAGTTACGAACACGATATTTCCGTCATTACCGCTCTCGAAGCGGCGAGCGCGCTCTCGGTAGAGCATACCGTTTATCCGATCTATGCGAAAGACGGCGAATTCTATTGGATCAAAGGAAAGATCAAGCTCTCCGATTTCGCCGAAAAGAGAGAAAAAAAGAAAAAGGTCGAATGGTTTGCGGACGGAGCTAGGAAGGGGATCCGAAAGGGTAGAAAGAAGATCCCTCTCGATTCGGTCGTTTGCTGCTGTCATGGCGGAGAAGGGGAAGACGGGCATTTTTCCGCTCTTTTGGACGTGTATTCCATTCCTTATACCGCGTCCGCGCCGCTCCCTTCCGCGCTCGTTATGGACAAACGCTATGCCAAGATCCTGTTTTCTCATTTCGGTTTTATCTCGCCAAAGGCGATTTTTGCTTCCCGCGGAGAGGACGCGATCGAAAAAGCAAAAGAGCTTTCTTACCCTTTGATCGTTAAACCCTCTTCGCTCGGGTCGAGTATCGGGATCGCCGTTGCCCATGACGAAAAAGAATTGATCGAAAGCGTTGGCGTCGCCTTCGAATTCGACGAAACCATTCTGATCGAAGAGTACGTAAAAGACGCCGTCGAACTGAATTGCGCCGCTTTTTCGGAAGAAGGTAAGATCGTAACGTCCGCGGTGGAGACTCCTAAGTCGTGGCACGAGTTTTTGACTTTTCAAGATAAATACGAAGGCGGAAAATATAAAAACGGAAGCCAAAAGTTCGTGAAAGGGGAAATGGAAGAAAGGGTCCGAAAGCAAACGGAGAAGATCTATCGAGCCTTTTCGTTATTCGGAATTGCTCGAATCGACTTTTTATACGATGAACAAAATGATCGCTTGTTCGTAAACGAGATCAATTCGCAACCCGGATCGCTCGCCTATTATCTTTTTGAAGAAGAAGGGATCTCCTTTCCCGATCTTATAGAGCGCGTGATCGTCGAATCGATCCGCCGCGAAAAAGAGAAGGGTATAATTAAATTTAATAGCGGGGTTTTAGATAATCTATCCGTAAAATGCGTGAAATAAGGCGCGATACAGTTGCAAATCGGAGGTTTTGCGTGATAAAATAACCCTATTAAAAAAGGGAAGTGTATCATGGACAAAATCAAGATGATAAACCCGATCGCAGAGCTCGACGGCGACGAAATGACCCGCGTCATTTGGAAATGGATCAAAGAAATTTTGATCGAGCCGTTCGTGGATCTCAAAACGGAATACTACGATCTTTCCCTCGTAAATCGGGAAAAGACGAAAGACGCCGTAACGAGCGAAGCGGCAGCCGCGATCGAAAGGCTCGGGGTCGGCGTTAAATGCGCAACCATTACGCCGAACGCCCAGAGAGTGGAAGAGTATTCTCTCTCGAAAATGTGGAAAAGCCCGAACGGAACGATTCGCGCCGCCTTGGACGGAACGGTTTTTCGCGCTCCCGTTATGGTTTCCGGCATTTCGCCATTGGTCCCTTCTTGGACAAGCCCCATCGTCGTTGCGCGTCATGCTTACGGCGACGTGTATAAGGACGTGGAATCGCTTTGCCCCCAAGGATCCAATGCAGAGCTTGCGATCACTTCGGCAGAGGGAGAGGAGAAGCGTATCCCGATTATGTCGTTCGCAAAAAGCGGCGGCGTCGTTCTCGGAATGCACAATCTCGATTCTTCGATTCGTAGCTTTGCAAAAAGCTGCTTCAATTACGCGCTTTCCGAGAAAAAGGACCTCTGGTTCAGCTCGAAAGATACGATCAGCGCCGTATATGATCATCGCTTCAAGGATATCTTCGCGGAAGAGTTCGAAGCGAATTATAAAGACGCGTTCGAAAAAGCGGGTATCACTTATTTTTATACTTTGATCGACGACGCGGTCGCTCGCGTGATCCGTTCGAAGGGCGGTTTTATTTGGGCTTGTAAGAACTATGACGGCGACGTTATGAGCGATATGCTGGCAACCGCTTTCGGTTCCCTCGCGATGATGACGTCCGTTTTGGTTTCGCCGAGCGGAAAGTACGAATTCGAGGCGGCGCACGGCACCGTTACGCGCCACTATTACAAATATCTCGCGGGAGAGGAAACGAGTACCAATCCGATCGCCACGATCTTTGCTTGGACGGGTGCGTTTAAGAAACGCGGCGAGATGGATGGAGCGCCTCAGCTCGTTCGATTCGGGGAACTCCTCGAAAAAGCGTCGATCGACGTGATCGAGGAAGGATATATGACGGGAGACCTGAAAGCGATCTTCCGCAAAGAGGGCGTTACCCCCGTCGCTCTCAACACGAAGGATTTCTTGCTGAAAATCGCGGAAAAACTTGCGGCTGCAATTTGATTCGGATTGAAGCAAAATATAAAAAAGGAGCGGAAAATATGAACAGTTACGTCAATAAAGTTTTGGAAACCTTAAAGGCGAAAAACCCCAATCAACCCGAGTTCCATCAAGCGGTAACCGAGGTGTTGGACAGCTTGTCCGTCGTTTTTGACAAGCACCCCGAGTACGAGGCTCGCGGTCTTCTCGATATGCTCGTCGAGCCGGAACGCGTGATCCTTTTCAGGGTTCCTTGGGTGGACGACAACGGTAAGGTTCAGGTAAACAAGGGTTACAGAGTGCAGTATAACAGCGCGATCGGTCCTTACAAGGGCGGTTTGCGTTTCCATCCCTCCGTTAACCTTTCGATTTTGAAATTCCTCGGTTTCGAGCAGATCTTCAAAAACTCTTTGACCGGTCTTCCCATCGGCGGCGGCAAGGGTGGCGCGGATTTCGATCCCAAAGGCAAATCCGAAGGCGAAATTATGCGCTTCTGCCAAGCCTTTATGGCGGAGCTGTATCGTCATATCGGCCAAGACACGGACGTTCCTGCCGGTGATATCGGCGTCGGCGCTCGTGAGATCGGCTATATGTTCGGTTACTACAAGAAACTTGCAAACGAACACGTTGGCGTTTTGACCGGTCGCGGACTTTCTTACGGCGGCTCTCTTGCGAGAAAAGAAGCGACGGGCTTCGGCCTCGTTTATCTCGCGAGCGAAATGCTTTCGCACTTCGGCTCTTCGATCTCCGGAAAAACCATCGTTGTTTCGGGTAGCGGTAACGTTGCGATCTATGCGGCGGCAAAAGCGACCGAGCTCGGCGGAAAAGTAGTTGCGATGAGCGATTCGAACGGTTACGTTTACGATAAAAACGGCATCGATCTCGATCTTGTTAAGGAGATCAAAGAAGTTCGTCGCGGCAGGATCAAAGAGTATCTTGCCAAGCATCCGGACGCCGTTTACGGAGACAACTGTCGCGATATTTGGACGGTCAAGTGCGACGTAGCGCTTCCTTGCGCAACGCAGAACGAGCTGGATGAGAAGGGCGCGGAAGCATTGATCAAGAACGGCGTTATCGCCGTTGCGGAAGGCGCGAACATGCCTACCACGCTCGGTGCGACCAAGATGCTTCAAGAAGCCGGCGTTCTCTTTGCTCCCGGCAAAGCGGCAAACGCGGGTGGCGTTGCCACCAGCGCGCTCGAAATGGCGCAATCCAGCGGCAGACTTTTCTGGAGCTTTGAAGAAGTGGACGCGAAACTCAAAAACATTATGAAGAATATCTTCAAGAATATCAGCTCCGCCGCTGCGGAATACGGCGAGCCCAAGAACCTCGTTCTCGGCGCGAATATTGCGGCGTTTAAGAAGATCGCCGACGCTATGATGGCGCAAGGTATTTGCTGATTCCATAACAAAAAAATAAAAGCGCTCTCGGCTTTGCTTAATGCGGGTCGAGGGCGTTTTTTTCTTCACTTTTTCGTATATTCGATAATACTATGTAATATGACGTACGGTGAATATGAAAATCGGATTTTGTCCGTAAGAGAGGTTTCCGAGGTTTTCGTCGTCGGGTACAGCCTACTTTCTCAGCCGATATACGCCGCCCACATCGGGTCATACGAAGGGCGACAGGCGATCATTCAATGCGCGATCCATGCGCGCGAATTTCTTACGACTTTGCTCGGCGTCGAATTGATACGATATTACGCCGTAAATCCGTTTGACGGCGGCGCTTACTTCATATTGAATTCGAATCCGGACGGCGTTCGTCTCGTTTTGGACGGTCCTTCTTTCGTTCCGTGTCAAAACCATCGGGATTATATAACGAGCGTAAACGGCGGGTCGGATTTTTCCTTATTCAAGGCGAATGCGAATCTCGTGGATCTCAATACGAATTTCGACGCGGAATGGGGCGGTGGTTCCGAGAACGTTCGTTGCCCGTCTCCCGCGAATTTCATCGGCTATTATTCGATGAGCGAAAGGGAAGTAAACGTTCTCGCTTCTTTTACACAAAACGTTTCGCCTTACGCGACTCTTTCCTATCATACGAAAGGGGAGGTTATTTATTACGGTTTCGAGGGGCAAAGCGAGGCGGATAGAGAAAGAGACGAAAGCTTGGCTTATCGTCTCTCCGCCGTTACGGGTTACGCGCCCGTTCTGACAAGAAACAGTACGGGCGGCTATAAAGATTGGTGCATATCGAAATTCAAGATTCCGTCTTTTACGATCGAAGTGGGCGACGGTTCGGCTCCGCACCCTTTGTCGGAAGAGTATTTGCCCGAAATATTCGAACAAAATAAGAACGTTTTACCGGTTCTTTTTTCCTGATCAATCGGCGAGATTCTTCAGATTTTCTTCGATTTTAACGAGTTTTTCCTCGTTCGCGGCAAGACGCTCGCGTTCTTGATTTACGACGGTTTCAGGCGCTCTCGACACGAATCCCGGGTTGTTCAGCATACTCATGGATTTCGCGATTTCTTTTTGAACGGCAGCCTTTTCCTTGTTCAGCCTTTCGATCTCTTTTTCGGTGTCCACGAGATCTCCGAGAGGAATAAAGATCGCCGCTGCGCTCGTTACCGCGGAGCTGACCTTCTTTTCGGGAACGTAAGCGCTATCGTAACGGACGCTTTCAACGCCCGCGAGTTTGGATAAGTACCCTTCGCCTTTTCGAACGATTTCTTCTTTATCCGTTTTAACGGTAATGTGCAGTTTTTTCGAAGGCGCGACGTTCATTTCGGCGCGCACGTTTCTGATCGCCTTGATTATATCCATGATCGCTTCGAATTCCGCCTTTTCTTGGGGGAAACTCAAATCGCTTCGCTCGGTGGGGTAAGAAGAAAGCATAATGGTTTCTTCGTGGATCGGCAAGTTCTGATAGATGTGTTCCGTAACGAAAGGAATATAGGGATGAAGCATTTTCAGAACGGAAACGAGTACGTAATAAATATTGGAGGCGGCGTTTTGTTTGATCGTTTCGTCGGAAGAGTAAAGGGAAGGTTTGATCGCTTCGATATACCAATCGCAGAATTCGCTCCAAACGAAATCGTAAAGCTTTGCGCCCGCGAGTCCGATCTCGTACTTTTCCAAATTGTCGTTTACCGCTTTCGCCGTTTCGGAAAGACGGGTCAAGATCCATTGATCCGCAATGGTTTTCTTCGTTTTTTCGATGGGTAAGAGGGTAACGCCTTCGAGATTCATCATAACGAAGCGAGACGCGTTCCAAACTTTATTGATGAAATTGCGCGCGCTTTCCACTTTTTCTTCGTAAAAACGGGTGTCTCCGCCGGGGGCGATCCCGTTTGCGAGAGAGAAGCGAAGAGAATCCGCGCCGTACTTGTCGATCACGAGCAGGGGATCGATCCCGTTCCCGAGGCTCTTGCTCATTTTTCTTCCGAGTTTATCGCGAACGATGCCGTGGATCATAACTTTGGAGAAGGGAATTTGATGCATATGTTCGAGACCGGAGAAGATCATACGGGCGACCCAGAAGAAGATGATGTCGTACGCGGTGATCAAAACGCTGGTCGGATAGAAATAGGCAAGATCTTCCGTTTTTTCGGGATAGCCGAGGGTAGAGAAGGGCCAAAGAGCGCTTGAAAACCAAGTGTCGAGAACGTCCTCGTCTTGTTTGAAATGGGTATGACCGCATTTCGGGCAAACGGCAGGCGTTTCTTCCGAAACGACCGTCTCGCCGCATTTTTCGCAATAATAGGCGGGAATTCTATGTCCCCACCAAAGTTGGCGGGAAATACACCAGTCTTTGATGTTTTCCATCCAACCGAAATAAACTTTGGAAAAACGTTCGGGAATAAACTCGATCTCTCCGTCCTTTACGACTTTGATCGCCGGTTCGGCAAGAGGCTTCATCTTAACGAACCATTGTTTGGAAATGATCGGTTCGACGCTGCTGTGGCAGCGATAGCATTCGCCGACGTTATGTTTGTAAGGTTCTTTTTTAACGAGAAGTCCGAGAGAAGTAAGCTCTTCTTCCACTTTCTTTCTCGCTTCCATTCTGTCCAAGCCGCAAAAAGCGGGGCCGGCAAGCTCGTTCATCGTTCCGTCGTCGTTCATGACGCGAATGACTTCGAGATTGTGTCTCATTCCGACTTCGAAGTCGTTCGGGTCGTGCGCCGGCGTGATTTTAACCGCACCGCTTCCGAAATCCATTTCCACGTACTCGTCCGCAACCACGGGAATTTTTCTGTCCGTTAAAGGAAGATCGAGGGTTTTACCGATCATGTCGGCGTATCTCTCGTCATTCGGGTGTACGGCAACCGCCGTATCTCCGAACATCGTTTCGGGACGCGTCGTCGCAACGGTTATAGATCCCGATCCGTCCGAAAGGGGATATTTTACATTCCAAAGGAAGCTGTCTTGCTCGGAATACTCGACCTCGGCGTCGGACAGGGCGGTTTTGCAGCAGGGGCACCAGTTGATGATGCGGCTGCCGCGATAGATCAAACCTTTATTATAGAGATTAACGAATACTCTTTTGACCGCTTTGTTGCATTTTTCGTCCATTGTAAACGCTTCGCGCGACCAATCGAGGGAAGAACCGAGTTTTTTGAGCTGCTCGACGATCCTTCCGCCGTATTGCTTTTTCCAATCCCATGCCGCTTTCAAAAATCCTTCGCGCCCGAGTTCTTCTTTGCTTTTTCCTTCGGCTTTCAGCTTGTCCACGATCTTAACTTCCGTAGCGATGGAAGCGTGATCGGTTCCCGGAAGCCAAAGGGTAGGATGTCCCTGCATACGCTTATAGCGGACCATAATATCTTGCAGCGTGTTGTTGAGCGCGTGCCCCATATGAAGTTGCCCCGTAATGTTGGGCGGGGGGATTACGATCGTATAAGGATCTTTTTTCGGGTCGATTTTAGGCGTAAAATAGCCCTTTTCCTGCCAGGTGGCGTAAAGAGCGTCTTCAAATTGTTGCGGGTCGTAGGTTTTTTCCATTTCCATAAAGCGGTCCTCTTTTTATTAAAATTTTAAGTTAATATCCGATTTGTTTTTCAGCGTGTAATCAAGCTGTTTCGCAAGTTTCTTCGCATAGTCGAAGAGGGCAACGTACGCCATGATCGTTCCGATCGAAAGAATTACGGTCGCCGCAATGCGATAGGCGTCGTATTTTGCCGACGCGAAAAAGCTCATTAAAAGTCCGATCGCATTCGTAAACGCCGCGATCTTGCCGTATAGATTGCTGTGAACGACGATCGTTCGTTTGGCGAGAATAATGCCCCATACGAGCATAAAACCTTCTTTCAGCCCGAGCAGGATCGGGAAGGCAATAAAAAGCATGCCGCGGGGAGATACCGCGATAAAATCGTTTACGCAGAGGCAAATCGCGGCGGAAACTTGCAAGAGTTTATCCGCAAGCGGGTCGAGCATTTTGCCGAGGTCGCTGATAAAATTGAATTTCCGAGCGATATATCCGTCCAAAACGTCGGTAAAAGAAGCGAAAAGAAAAATCGCAAAGGAGATATAAACGTTCAAATTGTTTTTTCCGTCCACGGAAAAAAAGACCGCGATGAACGCCGGAACGCATAAAAGACGAATATAAGTCAGTATATTCGGGATATTATAAAAATCTTCTTTCTTGACCTGTACGTTCATAAACTATATTTTATTATTTTAATATA